>DXIM01000184.1 GCA_019112895.1 Candidatus Stackebrandtia faecavium | reverse complement strand
AGGCGTGTTCGAGGTCGCTTCTTTGGTTCCGCCGACGCCCCGATCAGCGGGTCATCGGCCCCGTTCTCGGACTCGGCATCATCGCGGATGCCCTGATTCCACGCGGAAACAAGCCTCTCAACCCGTGGTTTCCTGTTCCCGCAGCGTTCCATGGCCCCACCAGGTATTAATACAGCTCGAGGGGCCTGAAAACCGTAGTGTTCAGGCCCCTCGAGCTGTCCTATATCGATGCGGTGGCCTGGCCGGTGGCCTAAGCCGTGCGAAAGCATCGCCGATCGGGTCTACGCTCTCGGTGATGACGGGCTGCCGATGCGCCGTGCGAATCGTCGATGTACCGCTAGCCACCAATATCCGCCCAAAGGTTGCGCCGGAACGGATCCGTGACGAGACCTAATAGGGCGCGACTGGCATGCGGTGGCGCATGTGGACGCTACATGGCCAGGGATTTGGGCCGCGCCGCTGCCGTTCGTTCGTGTGTGAACGCGCAGAGGACCCGCCGACACCTGCCCGAACTTTGATAGTTGAGGACGCGGGCAGGGCCGGAGCGATTCAGTGTAGACCGTCGATGACGGTCGTCGCGCGTGCGTTTCACGGCGCCTCGACTACGGGCACGGCTTCGGCGGGCGAGTCCGGTTCGGGTACTCCCGCCGTTGTGAACCACAAGCCGTAGACCGTCAACGCCAGCAGACCGAGGACTGCGGTTGTCGAAGCAACCCGTTTCACGCTCGCCAGTCGTGGCGTCCCGGTGCGTGGCTTGATTCCCCATTTTGCATATTTGCTGCGATATTCAGCCATGTTGTTTGCCCCCTCACCTGCTATTTACTAGACGCGCGAGTGGGCACGAAGGTGTCACTGTTTGGCTGCAAAAGGTAGTGATGTCGACTACATGGGGCAATGCTGTCGTTTTTCTTGCGCGAGAAACGCCTCGCCTCGACGGTAATCGTCGAAGCGAGGCGTAACGCGTGCGGGCGGATGACGCTGCGCGCTGGATTAGGCGATTGAGCCAAGTACCGTCTGGGCGACGGCCTGCATCCCGTCGGCGTTCGGGTGCACCGGCGCGGCCGGCTTGGTTGGGATGACCCCTTCGACCCAGCGGGCGTCCCGCGGTGCGCAGACGTCGTGGCCGCGTTCGTAGTTTTCGACGTAGGTCGCGCCGTGGGCGTTAGCGGCATCCGCCAACGCGGAGTTGAGCGACTGCTCGATACCGTCCAGGTACGGGATGTCTCCCTTGGCGAGCGGAACCTTCGGCCAGCAGCCGTCGGCTTCCGGCAGGATCGCCGGGTATCCGACGACGATGACCTGCGCGTTCGGTGCTCGATTGGCGATTTCGCCGAGGACCGATTCGACCTTGGGCTTGGTTTCGTCGATGCGCTGTTGCAACTGGTCAGTGCCGTCTTCGTGGGTGTACTTGTCCTGGCAGGGAGCGTTGACGGGTTGTGTCGAGCCGCTCAGTAGACAGTCGACGAGGATGTTGGCGAAACCGACGTCGTTGCCGCCGATACCGAGCGTGACAAGCGTCGTCTGTTCGTTGAGTGCGTCGAGTTGCGGCGGGTTGGTGCCGACCGCTGTGTTTTGGGCGTTGAACATGTCATCGGTAACGGCGCCGGAGCAGCTGACGTCGAGGAACTCGTCGACGCCCAGGTCTGCGGCCATGAGGGATGGGTAGTTGCCGGTGGAGCGCAGGCAACCAGCGGGCGAGCCTGTGTGGTCGGGGACCAATGGTCCAGCCACAAAGGAGTCGCCGAGTGCGACGTAGCGGGAGGCTTCGGCGGAGAACGCCGGCGACGCCAGGGTGCCGACGGTGAGTGCGGAGGCGACGAGCACCGTCATGGTGCGTCGGAGTAGGCGAGACAAGACAGACTCCTCGATTGCTGGGGGTGGCAGTCAATCAGGACAATAGATGT
Source organism: Candidatus Stackebrandtia faecavium (assembly GCA_019112895.1). Taxonomy (GTDB): domain Bacteria; phylum Actinomycetota; class Actinomycetes; order Mycobacteriales; family Micromonosporaceae; genus Stackebrandtia; species Stackebrandtia faecavium. Next base: position 3,175 of record DXIM01000184.1, on the reverse strand, counting down.
CTTTCGATATGTGCGTCAACGGGAAGTGGCGGTGATTTTCCGGCAATTCGCCCCAAACCCCATTTCGGAAAGAGCGCCGGCCGGTGCATCGCATAGCGTGTGTCCCGGCCGGCGGACATTCAGCCTTCGACCGCGTCGAACACTGTCGGCAGGGTGGCATCGCGCAAGGCCGCGATATCCATCTCCTTGCTGTCGAGTGTGCCGCTGACATTGAATTCCACCACGATGACGGCCCCAGTCACGGTGAATGCCGCTACCGACGCATCGTCGGACTCTGCAGCACAATGGTCTGTGCCGCCGTCGCTCGTGTTCGAGAACGATGACGGTCCACCATCGAACTGTTGATCCTTCGGCGCCGCCAGCTTCATGTAGTTGAAGCACTCACTCGGGTTCTGTTCGTCATCTTCGCGAAGCGCGGTGGCGTATGCGGCAAGGCTGTCATCGCTGAATTCGTGTATGCGCAACATTCCGGACGCGTAGTTATCGGCCCCATCGCCGCGGATGCTGTAGCACTCTTCCTGTCCTCCGTCGGGGACGTCGTCGCTGCTGTCCGTGGTCGAACCGGCGTAATCTCCAACCCCGTTTCGGATGGCTTCGCACATAGCGTCCTTATCGGAATCAGAAACAGCAGATACGACCATGCGACCGTCCTTGATTGTTTCTTTTGAGTCTTCAGGTGGCTGCTCGCCGCTGCATCCCGAGATCAGTAGTGTCCCGGCAGCAGCAACGACCAACCATTTAAGACTCGACTTCCCACTCATCATCGAGCTCGTCCCATCCGTTGCCGTAAGGATCTCGTGGATTATGTTCCACAGCGCCAAGGTCGACTTGATTGTCGTCGCCGTACTTTTTGAGGACCAGGGTTTTGTCGAGGCCCTCGAATTGCGCACCCACGTTGCTGATCGCGACCTTTGCGCCGGCGATGCGTGCCAGGTCCTTTTCTGCCGAATCCATCAGACTTGTGATGAGCCCGTATACCCCACCGATGATGGCGCCGGTGCCCATTCCGGCCCAACCACCGGGGGAGCCGATCGTGGCGCCAAGCCCGACGCCGGCAATTGCGTCGTCGACCGTGTCCGAGTCGCCTTCATCGCACATGGCTTTCACATACTCGTCACGCACCTGCGACAGACCGCCACCATTGAGCGAATCGGTGAGGGTCGACTGTAGGTCCTCACAGGCGTCGGCGAGGTCGCGCATTGCCCCCACTTGCGCGACCAAGGCCGCGCGTCGACCGGTACCGGCGTCTTGGCCGATATAGCTCCGCAAGGAATTCCAGCGCGTGACGAATGCGTCTGCCCCGTCGCCCTTCCATCCTGAGTCCAGGTCCGTCACCGGTTTTTCGAGTGTCACATCGGCGTAATAGCTTTCTTCTTCCAGTTTCTCTAGTTCATCGGCCTTATCGCGTAGATCAGACGGATCCATACCTGCGGCCCACGTGATGAGCTGGCCGACCAATGTCACGTCAGCCCCGCCGTCCGCGGTCGCGATGCAGTGGTCGGTAGTGCCAATGTTGAGGAGATTGCTATTTGCCGCGCTCAGTAGCTCTTGTCCTGTCATCCCTTATTCCCCGGACCCTTCGACTTCTTCGTGTGATTTGTCGAGCCCCTTGCGACTCAGGTCCAAACCTGTGGCATTGCTGAGGTCAGTGCCCATATAGTCCTCTGCGGCTTGTACCAGTTTTGGGGTCAGGGTCTCGATCTCATCGCGTACACTGTCGACTTCGGTGCAGCGGTTGCGGACGGCTTCTTTCCAGTCGTCGTGAAGCGTCTGCGCCCAAGGCGCTTCGCTACCAGAAATGCTGGGGGCTTCGACATCGTCCGCATCCGACCAGGTACCGCTCGCGTTGCGGTAGTCCCACCACTTCTTCATGTCTTCTAGGTCATCGCTGAAGAAGCCGCCGATTGTTCCACCTACGAAGGACCCGACATCGCCGGTGTACCAGTTGTCGGTCGATTTCGGCCAATTGGATGGATTGTCATGCGGTAGTGATTCGCCGGTTTCCGCTTCGTATTCCTCGGCGGTCATGCGGTAAAAGTATCCTTGCACTACCTGAGGCGGGGACCCACCGAAGGCGGATTTGTCCACATCGTAGGTTTCTGCGTTGGACTTTGCCCATGGTTCCAGGTAACCGTGCTGCGTATACATGAACTTCGCGAAGTCGACGACAGCTTCCTTTGATACTTCGATATTCATACTGACTCTCTATGATGGTTAAAGGCCGAACTTGCGCAATGCTTCGCGACGGTGACGTCTATAGACGTCCGTTCGGGCATGGTTATAGGCGTTCGTGACGGACTTAGCGAGGTCTTCTTCCGTCAGGGCGCGCGCCTCCCACATTTCCGGGTTAATTCGCAGACCCGTGATCCGGCAATCCCCGTCCATGCGCACGATGACGGAGCCGTCAGAAGAGGGCGTGAGCGTGTCATCGATAGGCTCGGGTTGCTTAAGACTGTGGAGTCGTTCTTCATAGCCCTTCTTAAAGGCGTAGTTGTGTGCTTTGAATTGCTCATAGAAATCCTCAACTGACATTGCGCACCTGCAGCGTGTCGAAGGTCTCCTGGAGAACGGATTCGGCTTCCTGAATCGTCGAGCGCACCATTGCGCTTAGTTCCGTGCGTGCGTAGCTATCGAGGCTCCCCGGGCGGATAGCTACCTTCATCAGCTTGCGGTTTGCGTTCATGAGCACTCTGACGTTTCCCCCGCCCCCGGTCGTGAGGAAATGGATGTGCTTCAGCCGCTGCGAGACCGCGCGGACATTGCTCGGATCGATGCTTCTTTGGCTTGGTAGCCGGGCATCTAGGATTTGTTGACGTAGGGCCAGTACGGCATCTCTGCGTGACATTTACGATTCCCCTCAATCGATATGTCCTTCGACCGTAAACGGTCCGCGCAAACATGAGCGAGACACAGTGATCGATTGTCGTTCGTATTGCTTGTGCCACAGAGGTTGTCGCGTTACAGCGCCGGTATGTCATGCATATTGGAGTCGTTCAATGGACACTGAGGTGCTTCAGTTCGTCCTTATTGAGCAGGGAATTCTCGTGATCATGGATCATGATTCGGCTCCTTCGCGTGGAGGAGCCGCGCGGGCAGATGAGTCGCGTATCTGAATGTGTGACGTTGATCTCATGAGTGCCGGCGTGGTGTGAAGCCTCGGTGCAGCGCATTAACC
>DXIM01000183.1 GCA_019112895.1 Candidatus Stackebrandtia faecavium | reverse complement strand
GGATCAAGACCTCGGAACCGGCTCCCTCTATCCCGCCTGGGTGCAGATCCACGACGAGCCACTCAATATTTGTCAGGGTTCGGCAACGAAGCTCTCCTCTGTAGGCGCTACCCTGTGCGCGGCCAGCGCGGCTTTCGGAGCCCTGGAGGGGAATCCGGAACGAACTGCGTGACCGCATGGGGGAGGGACTTCCTTTTTAGAGAGTCCCTTCCCCGCCCCTTTAAGAGAGTCCAATCGTGATTTCCGACAATAGCCACGACCCAAAAACCAACACACCAGTGCGGTCCCGCTGGCGCGCTTTTGCACTAGTCGGCGGGGCGGTCATTTTGATCGCCGCACTCGTTGGGGTCTATCTGGTGGTGTTCAATGACGCCGAGGATCCCCCAAGCGATAAGCCAGCTTCGAGACCGAGCCAATGCGTTCCTGTCAACCAAGGCGCAACGGTCGATGCGCCACAGGAACCGCCCGAAGACGGTGGCATCGAAGTCGTCGAACGTAACGCAATGGTGTCGCAGCGACCAAATTCCCCATACGCTATGTCGACTTTCGGGGCGGTTCTAAAGAACGAGTCTTCGCTTGTGGCCTACGGGATAGAAGTCGCTTTCACTCCGTTGAACGAGAAGGGTAAACGGTTCACAGATTACGACTATCGAGAGCCTGTCGAGCCCATAGTAAAACAAATCCCGTATATCCTCCCCGGACAGGAATTCGGCTTGGGGAGCCGCATACCTATCCTCACCGAGAAGGACAATCCTCAGGCGGACGTAAAAGTCGAAGCCGATGTCCGCGAATGGTGGGAACCCAAGAACACCAAACATGAATTCGCGGAGGTCACTGCCACCACAACGGATGACGGCAAGGACGTAGGCGACACTCGAATCGAGTTCACCCTCAACTCGGGGTTTTGCGATACCAAAACCGAAATGGTGGCGTCCACTCTATACCGTGACTCCGACGGGAACATCATGGGCGGACAAATGGGCACTGACGTCAAGGTTCTAAATAAAAAGGATAAAATCACATATCCGAAGGTTGAACCCGGATCTAATCCCGACTCCGAGGTACCGAATGTCTGGCACCAAATCAACGAGAATCATCTAGATGGTGCCGCTCCAGAACCCGACCTCACTCAATCATCTATTTACCCGTATATCGATGAGAGCACTGAGGAGTGATCGTGGGGCAAATCGCTACGCTCCTGAGCACGCTGAAGATCCATGGCCGTTCGCCGGATCATCGCATCCTCGGCCACAAGTATGGCGCGAGCGACTTCGAATTCTCGTTCGCCGATGAGGATGCGTACTACGAGTACGATTCGGAGGCATCGCTGTCAGCCCAACTATCGATGCTTGTGAACCGCTTGTTCGATGCCCGAGTTGCCGCTCAACAATCAATCATTGAAGATTCCCCAAGACTTCAAATTTCGGAAGCAAACCATTGGGATGCCCGCACTCGGGAATTTCGAGCTGAGCGGGCCAAGATCTATGCGGCGGGGATCTCACCTCGTCAATACGTGGAGATCACTTCAGCTGGCCTGAAGGATATTCAGGTAACGGTCACGAATTCTGCCTTCGATGAGCTCAATGATTCCGGGTTTATCTCTGAGCTGGAAGCCGCTGTCTCCGATCTTCTCCACGACTGGCGCGATCAGGTGTGTGAACTGAAACGCAAGCATTTGAACTTTCACGCACCGCAGCTTGAACTGCCGAGGCGGTGACGGCGCGGGCAACTGCTCCTCCTGTTCGGCCCAGAGTTCTCCAGACCTGTTCTGCCCGGAGTTTTGAGACCTGTTCCGCCTCGCGTTCTGCTGCGCGCATACGTTCGGGCACCGTGAGAAACGGTGCCCGAACATCCCCCTTCCACCCCTGCGTGCGAAATTGTCGAGCTGGCCGGGTCACGGCAGGCAGGTCATGTCAGTAACATGCCCCGGGGTCCGGGCGTATCTTCACCCTTCTGCCCGCCGCGGCCCGGTACCGCGGTGCGTTACGCAGCCTTTTTGAACACCTGGCTGAGTTTCACTTTGCTTCCGGTCAACATGATGCTGCGGCGGTAAATGAACGAACCGATCATGAACATCGCCACGCATCCGGCGGCCATCAGCACACCCGATATCGTCTGCTGCCACCACGGCGCATCGCCCGCCGCGTCGCGGACCGGCATCAGCAGCATCGAGAACGGCGGCACGAACGACAGCACTCTCGCGACTGTTTCGGTCGGCATCCACACGTACACGGACGCGACCGCGTACACGGCGATCATCAGCATCGTGATCGGACCGATCGCCGAGTTCATGTCTTCCTGCCGCGACACCAGCGAAGCCAGCGAACCGGCCATGGCCGCGAAGAACGAGAACCCGAGCACCCACCAGATCAACGCGGTCAAGACAGTGCTTGCGAGCCCACTGGGCAACATGTCGAGTGCACCGGTTGCTTTCCCGGCCACCAGACCGACGCTGATTGGTGCAACCAGGTTGATGAACCCGAGCACACCCAACCCCAGCACTTTGCCGCACAGCAGCTGCCACGTTTTCAGCGACGACAGCAGGATCTCGACGATGCGGCTGCTTTTTTCTTCCACGACACCGGAAGCGACATACATTGTCGGCATCATGACCATGAAGAACAGGATGATCACGACGAAGTAGGCGATGCCTTGACGCGCGGCGGCGTCGTCGCTTTCGAACGTCTCCTTCTCCAACGGGTCAACTTGGAGCGCCTGATTCACTTCGTTGGCGTCGAAACCGGCCTCGGTGAGCTGCCGTTGGGACGCGATCGACTGGTGGACGCTGCTGATCAACGCGTCGACGTCTTGGTTGATGCTGCCTGTCGACATCACGGTTTCGTTGTCGATGATGGCGAAGTCGTATTCGTCGTTCTTGACGGCTTTTTCGGCTGCGGCGACGCTATCGAGTTCCGTTACCTCGATTTTCGTGTCCACTGTTTCGCCGGCGGCGGGGATCGCTTCAGCCAACGCTTCCGAGTCGGTGCCGACGACCGCGGCCGAATATTCGCTGCCACCTTGAAGGAGGTTCGGCAGCATCGTGATAAGCCCGACGAGCACGACACTCGCGATCAGTCCTATCAGGTAACTCTTCGAGGTGCCTCGCACGATGATCTCGCGGCGAGCCACCATCCACATGCCTCTCATGTAGCGGCCTCCCGGAATATGTCGACGAGACTGGGTTCGTCGAAACCGAACTTCACGACGCGTCCCGCAGCCATCGCTGCTTTCAGGATCCGCTGATCGTCTTGAGAATCAATGACCCATTCGTTGTTAGCCACGGACGTCGAGGTGACGCCGAGCTGCGACACCCAATTCGGGTCGGCGCCGTCGATGATGACGCGCAGTTTCGACGTACCTTGGCGACGGAGTTCCGCCACCGAACCGGACGCCACCATTTTCCCGGCCGAGATGATGCCGACTTGGTCGCACAGTTTCTCGACGAGCTCGAGCTGGTGACTAGAAAAGATCACGGGCACACCGGCTTTGGCGCGTTCCGCCAACACTTCGCCCATGGTGTCGACCGCGATCGGGTCAAGCCCGGAGAACGGTTCGTCGAGAATCAACAGGTCGGGTTCGTGAACGAGGGACACAGCCAACTGCACGCGCTGCTGGTTACCAAGCGACAAGTCCTGGACATAGTCTTTTTCGCGGTCGGCGAGGTTGAGCCGTTCCAGCCATTTACTGGCGGCGTGTTTAGCTTCGGCCCGGGTTTGGCCATGAAGTTCACCGAAATACGCGATTTGGGCACCGATGCGCATCTTCGGGTAGAGCCCGCGTTCCTCGGGCATGAACGTGGCACGCACACGGTCTTGCCGTTTCATGGGGTTGCCGCGCCACAGGACTTCGCCGTCGTCTTTCGACAACAGGCCCATGATTATCCGCATGGTCGTGGTTTTACCGGCGCCGTTCGCCCCGACAAAACCAAACAGTTCGCCCTGTCCGACCTTCAGCGATACGCCGTCGAGCGCCTGGTTATCGCCGAAACGTTTCTTTAGGTTTTTTACCTCAAGCATTGGGTGCTCCATCGTTGGTCACACCGGAATGCTATTGGCTCACGTGATCGTTTTGCTCAACCAAGGAGAGGACATTTCTGGCCCGTGTCTCCTGCCAACGTAGGAGCCCGCCATCGTCGCGTCAAAGGCTGCCTTACTCGTTTCCGCTGGTGTTCCACGGTTGAGACGCGAGCCTGGCCCGGGCATGCCCCGTGGTTTTCAGAAAGGCGCGATCGCCCCGGCCACGATGACGACGAGGATGAACAACAAAACAAGGATGCCGAGGAGATACCACGACAAACGCAGAATGAACCATGTCAGACGCCGCGCATACGCGTAACGCGGGCCCAGTGCGTCGAACTTGCGGAGCTGGCGGACCCAGAACTTCTCGGTTTCTACGAACGCACTGCCTTCGCGGGTTTTGATGTCTCGTTGCCCCATCAATCGATTCGCAATCCGTCGAACATCAACTGCGCGTACTCGGTGAGGACCCCCGCGAGCTCCTGGTTCTTCACACTGGCGTAAGCGGATGACGATGGTGTGACGAAGATCTGGACGTAAAGATTGTAGTCGTGGGCCACCAACATGGCCTGGTGATCCATTCGCACCCACGTGCAGTCCGTCCATTTAGACTCCGCGCACTTCTGCGGTTTGGTCATTTCCTCATTTGCCGCCTCGTAATCCCTTTGAGGCCGCTCGATATCGTTGTATTGCCACGCACTGATCGTGACTTCGTCTACCTCGTAAGTATCGGGGTGTTCGGCCTTCATATTGCACATCATGAGATATGCGCTGAACTCCGAATTGTCTTTGTGACTCGGTTCCACTTCGTCTGGCCCGCCGCCAAAGAAGGCAGTGAAGGGCTCGTCCCCAACAACTTCGCATATGTCAGCGGCATGTGCGTACTTCGTGGCCGCCGCGATCTTTGAAGACTCATCAGCCTGTGACCTCGCAATGGACTGGCTGTGGCTGTGCGCGAGTTCCCGCATCTTTTGGTCGTAGCCGCCACCCTGGACTATTTGCGTGCCGACGACGGCGACAAGAGCCACAGCACTGGCGACGCCGAGGCTGTACCACAGCGACTTCAGCACCGTGCGACGCCGAGACGGACGCGACGAATCCACACCGGACTGTTGTCCCTCCGGCCCGTCGAGTCCCCCACCAGAGTCACTGTCGCCCACGTTCACTGATCCTCCATGTCACACAACGAGCCCGAAGACCCTCCACCCTCACAGACGCTCGCTGGGCTAAGCCCATACAGATAGGACGCATTGCTCGCCATCACGTGTCTCGCGCCAACGCTGCGCACGCTGCCCACCAAGTCACTACGCATCCCGCAGCCCGTCGAAAATCGACTGCGCGTATTCGGTGAGCAAGTCGCCCCGCTCTTCGTCATCCAAGTCTTCATGAATACGCGGCGAGGGCGAAACTACGATGTACACGAAGAGCTCGCTATCGAACGCTATTAGCCGATCGGTATCCGTTTCAGATATCGATGATATGTACCCAAGATCGCATTCTTGTGCTGCTACTTCTTCACACCCATGACGCCCGGCAAGCTGCCCGGAGAACCCATCGAAATATTCCTGCGCCTCTTCCACGTCCGCGTATCGCCGTGCTTCAAAGTCCATGTAGAAAGCACCTGACTTCTCCGTAGCAGCAGTCTCTATAGTGCACAAACTCAAGGACATCCCCGGATCGGCTTCCGGGTTATAGACATCCTCGCGGCTATCGGGTTCATGACCAAGGGTGCTGGCATACGG
>DXIM01000182.1 GCA_019112895.1 Candidatus Stackebrandtia faecavium | reverse complement strand
GGCGCAGCGTCTGGCGTCGTGAACCCGAACAGATCCTGCAGGTCGGTTCGGGTTGGGGCGCCCTGGAACAGAAGCGTCGACGCGCATGCGGACAGCGGCCGCTCGATGAACCGGGGATGCCGTTCGCCGATTCGACATTGGGCGACGCACAGCAGCCATGGCAGCGGTTCCTGGAGACGGGACGGCTGGAACAACCGTCGTCATCGCAGGCGCCGGCAGCGTTCGTGTCCGGACCGCAGTGGCGAAGGCTCCTGGACTGTGCCGAGCTCGCTGGCGACTGGCATGGACTGTATCTGCGCGGTGTGGCCGCCTCGGCCGATGACGATCCTGATGCCGCGTACCGCGCGTGGCGAGCCTCCTGCGCGGCGCGGCCCAACCCGTGGGCGTTGCGCTGTCTCGCGGCCGCGGACAGCACACAGGCGCGCGACGCGGCGGACCCGGATGCGGCCCAGGCCGCGTGGGCGCGTGCCTGTGAACGCTACCTGCAGGCGGCCGCGATGCTCCCCAATGAGTGGCGTCTCATCGCTGAGGCGGCCGCCACGCTGATCGCGGCGGACCGGTCGGTCGCGGCCCTTGAACTCATCGCCGGGACGTCACGTCGGGTGCGTGAACACGGTCGGGTCCAGCTGCAGCAGCTGCGCGCAGCGGTGGCGGCCGGCGACGTCGAGATCGCACAGAGCATCTTTGAATCGGACTTCCAGGTCGTCGACCTGCGAGAAGGGGAGGTTTCCCTGGACGAGCTGTGGTTCGATTTCGTGGCGCTGCGCGAAGCCGGCGACAGCCCCGTGACGCCTCAGATCCGTCGTCGCGCTGCCGAGAAACATCCGCTGCCTGCGCGCTTCGACTTTCGAATGCACGATTGAGCGCTGGAGCCTGCGCTGCGGCGGGAAGGCCGGCTGGTTGACTGTAACCGTGCCGATCCATATCACCGATCCCGAAGACGCACGCATCAGCGATTACCGCTGCCTGACGGACCTGCCGTTGCGAACGCGTTTCGAGCCGCCCAACGGCTTGTTCATCGGCGAGGGGCGCCTGGTGATCGAACGGGCCCTGCGCGCGGGATACCAGATGCGTTCCGCCCTCGTCGATGCTAAACGCGGCGACGAGGTGGAGCCGCTAGTCGGTGATGCGCCGTGCTACACGGCAGCCCCCAACGTTCTGGAGGCGATCACGGGGTTCCATGTGCACCGTGGGCTGCTGGCGTCGTTCCACCGTCAGACATTGCCCGACTGGCGTGAGGTGATGAACCAGGCGCGGCGGATGCTCATCTTGGAAGGGATCAACAACCACACCAACATTGGTGCGGTGTTCCGTTCTGCCGCTGCCCTAGGTATCGATGCCGTTCTGCTGACCCGCACGTGCGCCGACCCCTTGTATCGACGCAGTGTGCGCGTGAGCATGGGCGAGGTCTTTGCCCTGCCATACGCCTATGTAGATGATTGGCCGGCCGGTTTGGACGATGTGCGCGCCGCGGGATTCAACCTGTTGGCTCTGACACCGGATGCGGACGCGATGCCGATACAGCAGCTGCCGACGCAGATGCGTCGTCGTCCCGCTCTCATGTTCGGAGCCGAAGGCGATGGCTTGACCGCGTCGTCTCAGGATTTGGCCGATACGACAGTGCGTATCCCTATGCAACGCGAGGTCGACTCGTTGAACGTTGCGGCCAGTGCCGCCGTGGTGTGTTGGGAACTGTGTCGTGAGTGAACTGACGCCCGTCACGGCTGCAGGAGGCGTGCGTGAAGCCGACGTAGCTCGGCTTGGTCATCACAGACGCGCCGGGCGGCGAGCCAGCTCGCTCCGGCGACTCCGTCACGTCCCTCGCTGACAGGACTGTTCGGAAACAGCGCGCCAATTTTTTCGCGTAGTCGTTTCGACATGATGGTCGGGCTGATGGCCAGGCTCCCGGCGAGAACGATCGGAGACTCTTCCTGTTGCCGGTGGACCAGACTGACCGTCTCGCTCAGATGGGACACCGCTTGGTCCACGATACTCAAAGCGGTCGGGTCGTCCGCTTCCGCGGCGCGAGTGACCAGGGGAGCCAATCGCGACAGCGTTACGGGCTCGCTCGCCATCGCGGCGATGATCACGTCGTTGACAGTCGGATTGGGTGTAGCCACGAGCGATTCGATGACCGAATCGGTCAGCTCACTCGCTGCGGTATGTCCACTAAGGTGTTTCAGGGTCGCGTACACGGCACGTTTGCCGAGCCATGACCCGGAACCCAGGTCGCCGAGTAGCCACCCGTAGCCGTCGGCACGACGATTGGTCAGGGCCCAGTCTTGGATTGCGCACGCCACGGCGCCGGTCCCGGCGATGAGGACCGTGCCGTCGGGCTGGGTGGTTCCCGACGCGAAGGCCACAGTGGTGTCTGAAACGAGATTGATCCGGCAGCGAAGACCAAGATCGTGCAGCATCCTCGCCATTGCATCGGCAGTGTTCGATCGTTCCACCGCCATGCCGCCGGCCATCCCGATGACGACGGCATCCACTGCCGCGTAGTCGTGTCCAGCGAGACAATCGCGGACAGCCTGACGCACGTTTGCCTGAGCGACAGCCTCACCGTTGGCGATCGGATTACCGCCTCCGGCGCGCCCCGAACCCAAACGATTGCCCTGCGGATCTATCAAAAGCGCGCGCGTAGAAGTGCCGCCCACGTCCATACCCAACACTTGTGCAAAAGATCGCGCAGACATACCGAGATGGTAATCGTCGGCTCCCACCGACTACGGCTCGCGGCCGACCGAAGAGCTACCGAAGCTAATCGATAACGAATTGTCTCAACTATGAAAAGATTGCCCACGAAGCCTTGACTGGAACGCTGTCAGGTAAGAGTTTTGCTCATAGACAATGTCGCATGCTCCACGAGACAGCGGGACGGACAGGAGGCGCCGATGACCGACGGGCGTGGGCAACTCGATCCGACGCATGCAACGGGCAACGGCACCAACGTGTTGGGGCGCATCGCACGTCTCAACGGCGAATTCTCCGACGCGCTGTCCCGGGTGGCGCGAACCGTCATCGACGACCCGGCCGCGGCCGCACGTTCCACGATCGTCGAGTTGGCCGAACACAGCGGAACGTCTCCGGCGACCGTCACACGTTTTTGCCGCACCCTCGGTTACGACGGCTACGCCGCGTTGCGGGTCGCGATCGCAACCGAAACTGGGCGCGCAGAAGCGCAGGACAACAACGGTTGGCAGGTTGACATCGGCCGCGAAATCACGCGCGACGACTCCCTCGACACGGTTCTCAGTCAGGTCCTGGCCGCCGAAATGACCGCGCTACAAGACACCGCACACAGCCTCGATCTGGACGGCGTGTCGCGTGCCGCCGCCGCCATCACACGGGCGCAGCGTGTCGACATGTACGGGATCGGCGGTAGCGCCCTCGTCGTCGGCGAACTTCACATAGGGCTGCACCGCATAGGCGTGCCGGCGTGGGTGTGGCACGAAGTTCACAGTGCGTTGGCCAGCGCGGCCCTACTGGGGTCCCAAGATGTCGCCATCGGTTTCTCGCACTCGGGCGCGACGGTCGAAACGGTCGAGATGCTCGCCGAGGCGGGCAGCCACGATGCATTGACGGTCGCGGTCACAAGCTTTCCGGACTCGCCGATCGCCGAGGTCGCCGACATCGTGTTGAATTCGGCGACGCGGGCCACCACGTCACAGGCGGACGTCATGGCGGCGCGCCATTCGCAAATGCTGGTTGCGGACTTGCTGTACCTGGCGGTCGCGCAACGCACGCTTCCGCGTACGGTCACCTCGTTTGAATCCACGGCGCAGGCTGTGGCCGGCCACCGAAAAGGCGGATCTGTGACCCGTCAACCGGGGGTGGTTGCCGAAGGTATTTGAGGCGAATAGCTTATGACTGCCCGCTTGCAATGATCAACGAGGGAGCCCTAACGACATGAACGTATCCGCGTCCAACTATGTGTCGGCGTTGCGTGACGTCCTGGATACGGCTATCGACACTCAAGCCGATGCCGTCGACAAGGCTGCCTCCGTCATATGTACGAGTCTTGCCCGAGGTGGGGTGCTGCAGGCGTTCGGTACCGGCCATTCCGAAGCTTTGTGTATGGAGCTTGCGGGACGGGCCGGCGGCCTAGTGCCGACGAACCGCATCGCGCTGCGAGACCTTGTGCTGCGAGGAAATGAGCCGGTCGAGCTGTTGACCAGCGATAAGCTCGAGCGCGATCCGCAGGTCGCGCGTCGTCTGTACGCGCTCACCGAAGCCGATCCCGCCGACGTTTTTGTGATCGCCTCGCAGTCGGGGATCAACGGTTCGATCGTGGAGTTCGCGTCCGCTGTGAAAGACAACGGCCACGATCTCATTGCGTTCACTTCGACGCAGCACTCCCGACAGACGCCGTCGAGGCACCCCTCAGGGAAAAAACTGTCCGATTTTGCTGATGTGGTGCTGGATAATTGCGCCCCATACGGCGATTCGTTGCTGTCGCTGCCGCAGGGTGGTTCGGTATGTGCAGCATCGTCGATCAGCGGTGCGCTCTTGGCGCAAATGGTCGTCGCCGAAGTTGTGCGACGGCAGTTGGATGCTGACGAAACACCGCCGGTGTATCTGTCGGCGAATGTCCCCGGCGGGGACGAACACAACCACATGCTCGAATCGCGTTACGCCGGTCGGATCCGACGCGGTGCATGATTCGAATCCGTTTAGGAGATAGGTAAATGACAACCAATTCCGACCCACGCGACATCACACGTCGTCGGGTGCTTCAAGGCACGGCGCTTGGCGCCGCCGCAATTCCCGGCGCGGCGTTCCTCAGCTCCTGCGCCACCAGCGGCACTGGCGACGACGGTGCCGAAGTCAGCAACAGCGGTGACGCAGAAAACCCGTTCGGCGTCGACCCGGAAACACCGATCGAGGTCGTCATCTTTGACGGTGGCTTCGGCTCCAAGTACGCCGACGATAAGCAGGGCCACCTGTCGCTGTACGCCGAGAAGTTCCCGGATGCTGAAACGACTCTTCGTAGCGAGACCGACATCTCCGCGACGATGCAGCCACGCTTCACCGACCAGGAGCCGCCAGACCTGTTGGACGACTCCGGTGACAAGAAGATCGCCATCGACACTCTCGTCAATGACGGTCTACTCGCCGAGCTGACGCCGCTTCTGGAAGCTCCGTCCATTGACGACCCGGACAAGACTGTTCAAGACACTCTCGTCGAAGGCGTCTTGAAACCGGGCATCTACAACGGCAAGGTCTACGCCCTGAACTACGCCATGGGTGGCTGGGCCATCTGGTACGACGGCAAACTGTTCGACGACCGCGGTTGGAAAGCACCCGAGTCGTGGGACGAGATGATGGACCTGTGCGCGGAGATCAAGAAGGAAGGCATCGCGCCATGGACCTACGCCGGTAAGCACCCCGCTTACCTGTGGGACAGCCTCTTCACGTTGGCGGCACGCCACGGTGGCCGACAGGTCTCCGCAGACATCGACAACCTTGAGCCGAAGGCGTGGGAGCACGAATCGATCAAGCTGGCGGCTGAAGCCCTCTACTCCCTGCAGGACAAGGGATACATCCTTAAAGGGACGCCGGGAATCAACCACACCGACTCGCAGACGAAATGGAACCACGGCGACGCGGCGTTCCTTCCGTGCGGTAGCTGGTTGGCCAACGAGCAAGGCGACGAAGCGCCCGAAGGCTTCGTGTACAAAGCCATTGGTATTCCGCCTCTCGAAGGCAGTAAGCAGCCGAAGCTGGTCTGGTCGTCCGGTGAAGAACCGTTCGTGGTTCCCAGCGACGCCAAGAACAAGGAAGGCGCTTTCGAACTGCTGCGGATCATGCTGTCGGAGAAGGGTTCGCAGGTCTTCGCGAACCTTGCACAGTCGCCGACCGTCCTCGACGGTCTCGAGCTCAAGAACGAGCCGGCCAAGGCGCTGGCATCGCTCGTCACTGACGCCGAGAACGCTTACCGTCCGCAGATCGTCGACTGGTACAGCGACTTCAAGGAAAACGTCGAACCGGTGTTGGGCGAGCTGATGGCAGGCGAGACGAAGCCGGACAAATTCATCAAGTTCGCGCAAAAACACGCCGATGCGGTCGCCAAGAACGACGACATCGAAAAGTTTGAACAGAAGTACTAGAAATAACCGTGGGGTGGCGGCGACTCGAGTTCCGCCACCCCACGTCTAGCGTGAGAAGGTCCCTCGTTCGATGAAGCGCGGCAAAAATCTCTTTATCTTCACTTTCTTGGCGCCCCCGGTTCTGCTGTACGGGTGGCTGGTCATCCTGCCGTTCTTGCAGGCATTCCAGATCTCGCTGACGGACTGGAGCGGTGTCTCACCGACGTTCGAGTACATCGGGTTCCAAAACTTCATCGACATGTGGAGCGACCCGAAGGGCTGGGTCATCCCCGGGTTCATACATACCGGGATCATCCTGCTTGTACTTCCTGTGGTCGTCATAGCCATGGCGCTGTTCTTTGCCTACATGCTCAACGTCGGTGGCCGCAGTACGCGCGGCGGGCTCAGCGGCGTACAAGGAAGCAAGTTCTACAAGATCGTGTATTTTTTCCCGCAGGTGCTGTCCTTGGCGATCGTCGCGATCGTGTGGGAACAGATCTATAAGCCTGCCGCGACCGGTGGTGTCCTGGTGACATTGCTGGACGCCGTTAATCTTCCCTCACCCACTGCAGGGTTCATGGGTGATAAGGACTGGGTGCTGCCAGGCATCATCTTCGCGATGATCTGGAGCAGCGTGGGTTTCTACCTCGTCTATTTCTCCTCAGCGATGGCGAGCATTCCCAAAGACCTTTACGAGGCGGCGCGTATCGACGGCGCTGGCCGAGCAAAAACATTTTTCACCATCACGTTGCCGTTGCTGTGGGAATCGGTCCAGACCGCGTGGGTCTACCTGGGAATCATTGCCCTCGACGGTTTCGTATTGGTGTTCATGATGACGCCTGGCGCCGGTGGGCCGAACCACGCCAGCGAGGTCATCGGTGGCGTGATCTATAAGTTCGCGTTCGGCAATGGCCGCGACGCAGCCATGGCGTCCGCGATCGGCGTCGTCTTGTTCTTCGCAGTACTGGTGCTGACGCTGGTGTCGTTGCGAGTGACCAGGCGCGAGCGGGTCGAATTCTAAAGGAGTGTGATCCATGAGTATTGATACGGAATCTCGGCCCGAATCCAAGCCGACGGCTAAACCGAAAACGAACGAATCGAAGAAGTCGGAGGGCGGTGTCCTCAACGTCTTCTCGCACGGTTTCTTGGTCCTGTGGTCGTTGATGGTCGTGCTGCCGGTGGGTTGGATCGTGATCAACTCGTTCCGCGAGTCGGGCGATATCAAACGTTCGCCGTTGGCACTACCCGATCTCGCCGATTTGAAGTGGGAAAACTTCCTTCACGCCTGGACCGACGCCAACATCGGACAGTTCTTCTTCAACACGATCGTGGTCATGTTGATGTCGGTGACCGGTACGATGTTGTTCGGCGCCATGGCCGCATATGTATTGTCCCGCTACGATTTCCCGACAAACCGCGTGTTTTTCACGATGTTTGTGGCTGGCATGATGTTCCCGGTCTTTTTGGCCCTGTTCCCGCTGTACAAGACGCTGGACAACGCGGGCCTCAAAGACACCTATGTGGGGCTGGCGCTTGTATATATCGCGTACTCGCTACCGTTCACGGTGTTCTTCCTGCATTCGTTCTTCCGAACTCTGCCTTCGGGGGTCGCGGAAGCGGCGATGATCGACGGGGCCGGGCATTACCGCCTGTTTTTCCAAGTCATGATGCCAATGGCGAAACCAGGCCTGATCTCGATCACGATCTTCAACATCATCGGTCAGTGGAATCAGTTCATCTTGCCGCTGGTGCTGATGGGGCGAGCGCCCGATAAGCAGGTGATCTCGGTGGGGCTGTCCGAGCTGACCGGAACCGCGGGCAAACAGGTCGACACCGGCTTGTTGTTCGCCGCGATGACATTGGCGATGCTTCCGGTACTGATCGCTTACATTCTGTTCCAACGTCAGATCCAGGCGGGTATGACCGCCGGAGCGTTGAAGTAGTCGACGCACAAGGAGGCCCGGCGTGATGACCATCGCGCCGGGCCATTTCAGGTATTACGCGTGCGCCCGCGCCAAAGCCGCAAGCCCGACCCGTTCGTATCCGGATTCGCACGGCGGACCCTGCGTGTAATGCATCGTGAGAGCGTCCAAATCGATGATCGCCGAAAACGCGGTATGAGTGCGCAGATGCGGCGGCTTCTGCGCGTCCGGATGGCGGCACAATCCCAAGATCCCGCCTTCATGATCGGCAAGCGCCGCTTCGATATCGCCGTGCGCCACTTGATGCTGAGCTTCCATCAACTTCTCGAGCCGTTGCGCACGGTGGAACGTCGTGATCGGGCTGCTATTCCACCTCTGAGTTATCCGCAGCGCATCCGGGTCGACGAAATGGTTCGCGTGAACCATGACGCGTACATCGTCGGCGGTCAGGCGGTTCGCACCCGCCGGTGAGGATTCGATATCGACGATCTCACCGGTGGAGGAACCGATCAAGTAATTGGCTGAACATGCGGGCGGATCCACGCTGGCGTGCCCGATGGCCTCGTTGAGCGACCGTGACCCCAAGATCCTGCTGGTGCGAAGGTGGTAGGGCACACCGCCGCGCTCCCAGTCGTCGAGGTTCGACGAGAGCCCATTGACGCACAGGCCGATCCCGGCACTGTTGAGACCTATTTTGGCTCCCGCGACCCCCGCCTCGGTGTAGGCCACCGTCGTGAGGTCGTCGTCGGCCCACATCAACAAGGCGCCGTTGATGCCCGGGAACCAGTCCCAGTTCTGACCGATGCGGACCGCATTATCGCTACTGAGTGTCCGCCGGATACCGAAGGCGGTGCACTCGTCGACGTCGCGTGCCGCGCCGGCCTCGCTCCAAGCGCTGTACAACAGCTCGAAACGCGCATTCAGCATCGCGATGTCTTGTAGTGATTGACCGCTACCGGCCGCGATTCCGTCCATCGCCGCACGATAGTCGGGGTCCAACTCGGTGAAAACATCCAGATAAAACTGGCAGCGGTGCGCTATCTGTGCGTCAGAAAGCCCGGCATCCTGCCGCATCCGGTCGCGATATATTGCGATATTCGCCGCGACCTGCGGTGCCAGGTGCTGCCCATGAGTCTGTCCACGGTCCCATGCGGACCCTTGCAACGTAACAATCGGCAACTTAGACATGACTCCACCCTGTCATGTTCGTTGCTGCAGTGCACCGTCATTGTTAACGCGCGAGCCTGTACATGACCTCGTCGAAGTTGGCGGTCCACCATTTCACCAATGCCGTCTGACCAGGAAGAAGATGATCGCAGGCCTGGTTGCGCCGCATGTAGTGCCACTCAATGACCCAATTGTCGACGAGGCGTTCCCACCACAGCCTGTGTAGCGCGATGGCGATCTCGTTACGACCCAGATCGAACAGCTCGCGATAACCGTGGACGAATTCGGCGGCACGATCCAGGTCCACGCCGCGCTCGTCGCCGTAAGTGAAAAAGAACGCCGCAGCACGGGCCAATTCTTTGCTGTACGGCCCGACACGCAGCCGGTCCCAATCCAGGATCGCCTGCACCCCGTCTGACGCGTCGAGCAAAACGTTGTGCGGATGCAGGTCCCCATGCATGTATCCGGCTGCCATAACGGGAATGTCGGGCGGGCGACGGTGCCCGAGCTTCGCCAACATGCCCCGCTTCATGCGCAGCGTCCGCTCAGCCAGCGCATCGAAACTGCCGCCTCCGTGACGCGAATCGATCAAATCCAGCAGGGTGTCTACGCGAGTCAAAGCCTCACCTGCGCTCACCGACGGCTGATGGTACGGCTGGTTCGGCATCGGGACGGTGTGCCGCAACGCCAAGTGCATGTTTCCCAGCACACGGCCCAAATCGCGGCACCGCTCCAACGACAGCGACAGGCCAGAGCGGTGGCGGCCGTTCAGCCACGGAAAAACACCGAATTCGTGGCCGTCGACGATGACGGTGTCCGTGTGGTGCCTGCTGATCGTTGGCAACACCACGGGAACGCGGTACGCGGCCAGACCTCGAAGAACAGAGAATTGGAACGCGAGCTGGGGGCCCTGGACGTCCAGGAACAGCTTCAGCAAGTAGTCACCAGTGTCGGTGGATATGCGCCAGCTACGGTTCATGAGCCCTGTTGGCACGCGGCGAATCTGATGCACCGTGCCTAGATTCCAGTAGGGCAATACCGTTGAAGGCGCTGGCGCCGAAATGGTAACCACATCATCCAACTTATCCGGCCGCGGCTTGTGCGTGCGCTGCAGCCATCAGGCGCGGACGGACGTGGACGTACATGCCGGTGCGGCCCAACGACGAGGTAAGGGGACCCATGCACGACAACCATAAGCTGATCGAAGCGCGGCTATCGCGAGTGTTGAAGGAGCGGGTCCGGCCTGCGGTTTACGGCCGGCCGCACCCTTTGACGGTGACTGCGTGGCATGTCAGCGGTGAACCGGTGCCCGTCGAGGAAGGCCTTGATGGGCAATTCGCCCCATTCGAGGTTGGCCAAGAGTGGGGCCGCGCCTGGGCGACCACATGGTTTCGGTTTCGCGCCGTCGTGCCGAAGCACTGGGCATCGTCGACGGTCGAGGCGCGCATCGACCTGGGCTTCGATAAGGGACCGGGCTTCACGGCGGAAGGGATGGCTTACCTGCCGGACGCGACTCCACTGAAAGGGTTGCATCCTGACAACCAGTGGCTGCGTGTCGCCGACCATGCGCGCGGAGGCGAAGAGGTCGACTTTTACGTCGAGGCTGCGGCAAACCCGACGATCTCCACGCCGGTGACGTGGCTGGGTGACACCCGTACCGCACCCGAAACCCCTCTGTATTGCCTGCGTAGGGCCGAACTGGCGGTTTTCGACGCCACAGTGTGGGAACTCGTTCACGATCTGGAAGTTCTGCAAGACCTGATGACACAGCTGAGCCTGGACGATCCGCGTCGACACGAGATTCTGCGGACGATCGGTGCGGCGCTCGACGTCATCGACGTGGCCGACGTTCCCGGTAGCGCCGCAGAGGCGCGGGCCGTACTCGAGCCGGCGCTGCAGTCTCCGGCGCACGCGTCCGCGCACCAGCTTTCGGCTGTCGGGCACGCACACATCGACTCGGCATGGTTGTGGCCGCTGCGGGAGACCGTGCGAAAAGTGGCCCGGACGACGGCCAACACGGTTGACCTGATGGACCGATACCCCGAATACGTCTTCGCGATGTCGCAGGCACAGCAACTGGCGTGGCTGGCGCAGCACTACCCGACGGTGTACGAGAACGTGAAGCGCAAGATTGAGCTCGGTCAGTTCGTGCCGGTCGGCAGCATGTGGGTCGAAGCCGATACGAACATGCCCGGGTCCGAAGCGATGGCGCGGCAGTTCAGCTATGGCAAGCGCTTTTACCTCGACGAATTCGGTATCGATACGCAAGAAGTGTGGCTACCGGATTCCTTCGGGTATTCGGCGGCGTTGCCGCAGCTGGTGAAACTTTCGGGGTCGAAATGGTTCTTGACCCAGAAACTGTCGTGGTCGCAGACGAACAAGTTTCCGCACCACACTTTCTGGTGGGAGGGACTCGACGGTTCGCGCGTCTTCACGCATTTCCCTCCAGTCGATACCTATAACGCCACCCTGCGCGGACACGAGCTCGCGCATGCGGTGCGCAACTTTCAGGAGAAAGGCGCCGCGCGCCGATCCTTGGTGCCGTTCGGGCACGGTGACGGGGGCGGCGGCGCCACCCGCGAGATGCTCGCGCGGGCACGACGAGTGGCGAACTTGGAAGGCTCCGCACAGGTCACGGTCGAGACGCCGGCGGCTTTCTTCGCGCGAGCCGAAGCTGAATACCGCGACGCCCCGGTGTGGTGGGGCGAGCTGTACCTGGAATTCCACCGCGGAACGTATACCTCGCAGGCGAAAACGAAACAGGGCAATCGCCGCTGCGAACACCTGTTGCGTGAAGCCGAGTTGTGGGCGGCGACTGCGGCCGTGTACTCCAACTTCGATTACCCCTATGAGACGCTCGAACGCATCTGGAAAACGGTTCTGTTGCACCAATTTCACGACATCTTGCCTGGATCGTCGATCGCGTGGGTGCATCGGGAAGCCGCCGAAACCTATTCAGCACTGGCGCGGGAACTGGAAGGAGTCATCGCTGCTGCGCAGGCGGAACTATGCCGCGGCGATGGATCGGCTCGAACCGTCACGTTCAACCCGGCGCCGCATCCCAGGCTGGGCGTACCCGCCGGTGGTGCAGGCGAGGAGGACCGCGGGGACACTGCGGTCGTCGTCACGGAGTCCGAGAACGGCTGGCTGGTCGACAACGGACTGCTTCGGGTTCACATCGATTCACGCGGGCTCATGACCTCGATATTCGATAGAGAAAACGACCGAGAATGCGTGCCGGAAGGTGACGTCGCGAACATGCTGCAGCTGCATCCCGACCTGCCGAACCGCTGGGACGCGTGGGATATCGACGAGTTCTACCGGAACCGGGTCACGGACCTGGTCGAGGCGGACACAGTCACGCTCGCCTATGCCGGCCACGAGCGCGTGATCCTCGATGTGGTGCGCGTCTTCGGTGACTCGAGGTTGACCCAGCGCCTGATCGTGGCGGCCGGGACCAAACGCGTTGATGTGGACACGACAGTAGATTGGCATGAGACGGAAACGTTGCTCAAGGCGTCGTTCCCCGTCGATGTGCGTGCGGAATACTCCAGCGCCGAGACCCAGTTCGGTCATGTCAAACGTCCCACCCATACGAACACGACCTGGGATGCTGCCAAGTTTGAGATTTGTGCACACCGGTTCCTTCACGTCGGCGAACCCGGTTGGGGCGCTGCCGTCGTCAACGACTCCAGCTATGGGCACGACGTGACCCGCACCGTGCGCGACGACGGTGGCACCACGACCACGATGCGGTTGTCGCTGCTGAGGGCACCGCGCTACCCCGACCCGGAAACTGACCAGGGCACACACCGGATGCGGTACGGCTTCGTGCCGGGGGCGGCGGTCCTGGACGCCGTCACGCACGGCTACGACATCAACCTGCCGTCGCGCAGGCAAGCTGGTAGCCCCGTGGAGCCTTTGGTGAGAAGCGACAACGCCACGGTCGTGATCGAGTCCGTCAAACTCGCCGATGACACCAGCGGTGACCTCGTCGTGCGGCTGTACGAGGCTGTGGGGGCCCAGGCATCGGCCACGGTCTCGGTGAATGCGCCGGTGCATCATGCCCGCGAGGTCGACCTGCTGGAACGCGAACTTCCCAATGCCGAATACGCGGTGGACGGTGATTCGGTCTCGGTGAGGTTCCGGCCGTTTCAAATTCTGACATTGCGGTTCACATTGGCATCGTGATCGCGGCACTGGCGATGAAGGGCCAGGCCAGTGCGCGTGTGACAAGTTCCGTTGTTGCCGCCCACAGCCTGTCGCCGCCGTTGGACGATGGAAGTCACCGACATGCGGGAGGTAGCTATGGCCACGTGCGAAACCTGTGGGAACGAATACGGCATGACGTTCGAAATCACGACGATCAGTGGGGACCGGCACAGTTTCGACTCATTCGAGTGCGCGATCCACGCTCTCGCGCCCCGGTGCGAACACTGCGATTGCCGCGTGATCGGCCACGGAGTGGAGATCGACGGCAGTTTCTACTGTTGTGCCCACTGCGCCCGCGCAGTCGATTCCCGGGCCGCCGAACGCCTCGTCGACGCCGTCGGGTCCCCAACGGGTTGATCCCACGGAACTCGATACGCACCCTGTCTGCATCATCTGGACAGGGTGTGTATGCATTCCATGGGTCAAAATACGAGCTCCGCAATAGTCGGATACTGTCTCCACCGCACTGAAGTAACCACATGGTCGCAATTTGTTGAGTCGGTTGCGTATTGCGCTGGCAGATGTGTTCAGTTAGCTTTTCTTTGGCGCCACAGCCTTGAGTGGTGCCAGCAATGGTTTTGAGCCATATGCTGATGAAATTCGATGCGAGCGTAAGGGGGCCCATGAGCCGGTTTGCGATGCGATTGAGCATAGTTTGCGTGGTTGTTGGCGCCCTGTTTCTTTCCGGGTGCACCCAGGGAAAACAGCCGAACGAGGGCGATAAATCTTCTGTCTCTCCCGCCGAGGGCCAGGGCCATCCCGGGCCCAGTAATGGTGTTGACCTAAAGATCTCGGAAAAAGGAATGACCGCCACGTCATTCGATGGAGAACCGATGATCACGTTCGGCATGGTGATCGAAAATAAAAGCCCCGATAACGTGGCAAACATAAACGTTGCTACGCAGATTCTGGACGCGGACGGCGAACCGATCAAAGATATGGTCAGCCAACGCACGACGAATAACTTCCAGATCCATCACTTGGCGCCAGGGGAGAAGCAGGTCGTTACCGATCGTACCTATGTCGAAACCAAAGGTGCTGAAGATGTCTCGGCGAAGATTTCCGAGGCGGTTTGGTATGACGGTGACGATGCCCGTTTCCAACAGTTGAGCATTTCGGAGCCCGAAACCGAGCTGGATGATGGACGCTTGGAGCTCGAATTCACGGTCACGTCTCCTTTTGAAGACGATGTTGATGCTGTAACCCGGGCGATCTTCCGTGACGACTCCGGCGCGATCGTGGGTGGCAGTAGTCTTAATGATGTATCGAAACACAGGTATAAGCCGGGGGAGAACTATACGACCATGGAAGTCTCCGCTGGTCTGCCTCCAGGCGTCGATGAAGCGAGTGTCGAGATTTATGCTAGCCCCAGAATCGAAAACCTCGGCTAAGGAATGAAGCATGAAATCCTTCCAAGAAATGTTGAAGGAACTGAAAGTAACTACCACTTCACCGGACGGGCAGATAAAATCCCGTCTTATCGGTGGAAAAGAACTGAGTATCGCTTTCCGTCCCGGCAGTTACGAGAAGTACCGTGAGTCGGTTTTGCAGGACCAGTTCGCAGGCCTGGCTCGATTGACCTGGGTCGGTTACCGCCGCGGGTACATGAAGGCTTTGAATCTTTCGCGGGGTCTAGCCGAAGATGAACTGGAACGTCCTCACTGGGATGTAAAGTACCGCCGGTATCACGAAGACGTTGCCGTTGTTGTGGCGCAGGGTGAATCTCCGTCTGGTGCTGTTCGTGCGAGGTCGAAAGGGCTAGCATCCTGGAAAATTAAAATCGAGCCGGGGACCATTGACTCGATGAGCGAAGAAACGTTTATTTCCGAGGCTTTGGCTGCATTCGGGGAACTGCGACGGGATAACGATCAAAAAATCGTACTGTTGAAAGATGAACATTTTGGTCTGAACATTCCGAGTTTCCTGCGCGAAAAATACCAGACCAGATGAATCAAATACAATTGTCGGGTTAGGCGATCAGTCGCCTAACCCGACAATTGGTGGCTAGCTATTCCGGGTTCAATCCGCTGGTCGGATCATCCGCGGTAACTATGCTCGGACGCATTGGCGTGAGAGGGCTGATGGACTTCTCCGCGTTGGCAATACTGCGAACAGAAGTCAATACCTCATAGTTTGCATCGAGCGCCTTGCAAACGTCCTGCTCCTGGTCGCTGACGCCTTGGTTGATATCGCTCATGCGGCTGATCATGTTTCCGATGACCTCGTTGACTGTCGGAGCACCGAGATCGAGATCCTGGCTCTCAGGGGCGGCCTCGGCCCCAACGGAGATACCCGCGGAAATCACGGACAGCGCGATGCCGCCGGCGTAAACGGACGTGCCCCCGGACGGTACAGCGAGCGCTGCGGATGCGATCGCAACGACGCCACCGAGGATGACGAGGCCCATCTTCTCGTCACCGCCATCGCGCTCACCACATGCTTGCAATGCAGCGATGGTCTTGTCGCACATTTCCGAGACATCTCGACGCTTGGCCACATAGACGTTTTTCGCTGCTTTCGCGGATTCGTAGAGCATGTTTCCGACTTTGCCCTGGTTTTCTTGAATCGTCGGAAACGGAATGGTGAAAGAGTTCTGGAAATTCTCGGCGAACACACCTTGCCACTCTTCGATCTCCGCTTGGGCTTTGGCTGTGAACTCAAGATCGGGGTCCCCGCTAGCACTACCTGTGCCACCGAACTTGCCGGCTACCTCTTCGACAGAGGAGATCAACGAGTCGAATCCGTCACCATCGATGTCTGGATCGCCCATGTTGTAAATCGAGTCAGGAACCCAGCTGAGTTCGTCTTCGACCCACGCCTTCAGTTGGGCTTTTTCTTCCTCGGTTATTGCTCGTGTTTGTGCACCGGGTCCCGCGGTCGAATGCCCGTCTTCGGCCTGCTGCTCTCTGTATGCGTCCTCGTGTGATTCGGCTTCACGCAAGGTAGCGTTCGCAGCTTCTTTAACGATTTCTTCGCCTTTTTGACGCAATTCGCTTTTGCTGTATAGTGACATTGTTATTCCGTCATCTCCTCAATGTCTTCTTTTGCGTCATCAACGTCTTGGGCTTCTTCATTGACATCATCAGCGGCTTCATCGCCCGGGGAATCGTAGTAATCCGGTTCAACCGGGTCGGTTGTGTCCTCGGGAGGATTTGTAAGCGGGTCGTCCGGGTCGTGCATCTGGGTGCCCTTGTACTCATCCCCTTTGAGAATGGAAGCAAGGTCCTCGCCCGCTTGGGTGTCGCGTTCGCTGTAGCCTTCAATTGCGCGATTCACGGCGTCAGCGGTTTCTTGAATGTTGCGGCCAGACAAAGCGAGAATATGTTGAAACTCGCTGTACACTTGACTAAACGACGAGAATATTGGGCTCTGGATTACGCTGCCATGAGGGCCTTCTCCAGCCGCAAATAGACCCGACATGTCAGACTGGTTGCCATTGAGACCGCTGCTCGAGCTGCCGTAAACATTGGCTACACGCGGCAATGCCACATTAGCTATTTTCCAGAGGCTATAGAGATCGCCGCCTGTTACATCATTCATTGCGCAAATGCCTATTCAGAGTTGTCGTCATGTGGTTACGAAGCTTGATGTCGATGGAGGGCTTGGTGCTTAGCCATCGGACTTTGGACACAGTATCAGAGTGAAGTATTCGTATTGAGAACAAGTAGCTACGTTGGGTTACTATCAATGCGGCTATCACGCAGAAAGTGGCTATCCGTAACTGGAAGATTATGGTGAGTAATTTTTCGGGTGCGAACGAGTTGAAATTATGGAAAAAATGTCGCTCGCGGCGTAGTCGTGACTTTCTCGATGATGAGATCCCGGACACCGCCATGATGCCGGTGTGGGGTGTAGGACGGCCACCGTGATCATTGTTGTTGTGAGGCAACAAAAGAGGACGGTTCCAGCGTATGCTCTCTCGTGCCGCATGGGACGAGACGAGACACAGGTCCGATCCAAGACCCGCGCCTACGTATCCGAACAGCTCGGCTCGGGCCCGGGCCTGCAGGTGCTGGCGTCGATGAGACCGGCGATGTCAAGAAGGGGGCCTCGACGGTCGGAGTGCAGCGCCAGTACTCGGGAACCGCGGGCCGGATCGAGAACTGCCAGGTTGCGGTGTATCTCGCCCTGGCGACCTTGGCCGGGCACGCGGCGGTCGATGTCCGCCTCTACCTACCCCGGTTCTGGGCCGAGGATTCTGAGCGGCGCGAGCGGGCCGGGGTGCCCGATATGGTCGGCTTTCACACCAAGCCCGACCTGGCCGGCCAGATGATCACCGCCGCCCTCGACGCGGGCGTTGCGGCCGACTTCGCGACCGGCGATGAGGCCTACGGCATCAACCCCGACCTGCGCACGCTCCTGGAATACCGCGGCCTGTCCTATGTGCTGGCCATCGCGACCACCACACCGGTCGCGATCGGAGCCGGGAAGACCACCGCTGGGCACGCTATCGAGCAGGTACCCAAGCACCCGTGGCAGACCCGCTCGGCCGGTGCGGGCGCGAGAGACCCGCGCTTGTACGACTGGGCACTGGTCGACCTGATCAGCACCGATCACGGGCAACGGTTGCTGCTGGCCCGTCGCAACCAGACCACCGGCGAACTCGCCTACTGCCTGACCTGGACCCCGACCCCGGTCCCACTCCAGACCCTGGCTCAAGTGGACGGGACGCGTTGGCGGATCGAGGAGTGCTTCCAAGGCGCGAAAGAACTGGCCGCCCGCGCTCGATGAGCACCAGGTCCGCACCTGGACCTCCTGGCAACGATGGGTCACCCTCGCCATACTCGCCTACGCATTCTTGGCCGCCGCCCGCCTCCGCGAAACCACCGAACCCGCAGTCGATGCCGACATGATCGCCTTGACCTGCAACGAGATCCGACACCTGCTCACCAGCACGATTATGCCCGCACCCACCTGGAAACATCGGATCCGATGGTCCCGATGGCGTCGCCGACATCAAGCCACCACCAAACGCCTCCACTACCAGCACCGACACGCACTCACAGCACGAAACCCGAACTTATAACTGGAGTACTAGGGTCTTCTTGTGAAGTGGTCCCGCCTGCTCTTAATCGCGATCCGACATGCCTCGAACTGACCGGCTGCGGCAACCACACCGTCGGCCACTTGTTGGAAACCGCCCATCGCTCATCATGGAGCCACGCGATGTCGATGTTGGATGGAAAAAGATTGACACACACCAAAAAACAGTCCCCGACTCGAAGCTTAATGCTCCTGGTCGAGGACCGTTTCTTGTTTGTGCGCGAGGGGGGACTTGAACCCCCACGCCCGTTAATAGGGCACTAGCACCTCAAGCTAGCGCGTCTGCCATTCCGCCACTCGCGCATCAATATCCAGTTGTGCAGACGTGTCTGCTCGCGCACTCAGTAGCACGCGAGGCATCACTTTACACGAGCCTCAACCAAGCCCTGAGGCGCCTATGGGCGTAACCGGACGCGCGGGCGCCAACGCCTCATTTTTGCTGTACATGTGTGAAAAACCGGCTCACCTGCACGCCCGCGACGCCTAACCTGGCGGCCCAAACGTTGCGGTGACAGTGGAATGTGACACTGTCGGAATAAGTGGGCCCGCCTACGTATTACACAAAGTGTGGGGGAGGCGCCCCTGCACAGCTACTGGAAGGTGCTGAATATGGCTACCGTCGATTTGACGACCGAAACATTCCAGAAAACGATCGACCAGACAGGCATCGTGCTCGTCGACTTCTGGGCCAGCTGGTGCGGACCATGCCGGCAGTTCGCGCCGATCTACGACGAAGCCAGCACCAAGCACACCGAAGTCACTTTCGGCAAAGTCGACACCGATGCTGAGCAGGAGATCGCTGCGGCCGCCAACATCAAATCGATCCCGACCCTGATGGCGTTTCGCGACGGGATCCTCGTGTTCTCTCAAGCCGGTGTTCTGCCCGCTGCCGCGCTGGACGAAGTGATTCAAAAAGTGGGGGAACTCGACATGGATGAGGTCAAAAAGCAGGTCGAAGAGGAAAACAGCCAGAACTGACCCCTCATTGCGTCTGACTATCCGGGGATGGCAACATTGTCGGGCGTCGATCAGCGTGTGCCGATCGAAACCTATGACCAACAGGACGCAGGATGGATGTCGAGCGGACCGCTTTGCCCGGAATCGGGCTTCGCTATGAGTTCGAGACCGATCGTGGCCGCCGAATGGGAGTGGTGACACACCGCTCCGGGCGTCGTGAACTAGTGGTCTACGACCGCGACGACATCGATTCGACCTCGGAATGTCTAGTTCTCAACGGCGAGGAAGCCAACGTGCTGGCCGAGCTGCTAGGTGGAGCCCGCATTGTGGAGCGTTTGGCGGAGTTGGAACGTCAGGCCGACGGCCTCGTTTCCCGCCAGGTGCGCATCCACACGGGTTCCCCGTACGCACATCTGACGCTCGCCGACACCCAGGCGCGTACGCGCACGGGAGCGTCGATTGTTGCGGTCGTACGTCACGGTGAAGCCATGGCGAGCCCTCGCCCAGACTTTGCGTTTGAGGAAGGCGACGTTGTGGTCGTGATTGGTACCGAAGACGGCACGAGTGCCGTCGAAGATTTGCTCGTCAACGGTTAAGGCTACGGATAATGGATGCTGCGCTCGTTCTTTTTGAACTGGGTGCAGTGCTATTGGGGCTCGGCATCCTGTCCGCTTTGGCCAGCCGCATCGGGATTTCGGCCATTCCGCTCTACCTCTTGTCGGGTCTAGCTTTTGGTATCGGTGGGTTTCATCCGCTTGAATCTGCGGAATCGTTTATCGAGACCGGGTCCCACATCGGCGTTGTGCTCCTACTGTTCACGCTCGGTCTCGAATACACGGTCAGTGAGCTCTTCGGGTCGATGAAAAAAGGCGCCCCGATCGGCCTCGTGGACATCGTCTTGAACGCGTCGCCAGGCGTAGCGGTGGCATTGCTGTTGGGTTGGGGCCCCATCGCCGCGGCCGTCATGGGAGGCGTCACCTACGTCACTTCCTCAGGCGTGACGGCGAAAGTGCTGGGCGACCTGGGTTGGTTGGGGAACCGTGAGACACCCAGCGTTCTGTCCGTGCTTGTCATGGAAGACCTGGTCATGGCTCTCTACCTGCCGATCGTGACGACGCTGCTGGCGGGATTGGCGTTGGCGCAGGCCAGCATCGGCTTGGCCGTCGCGGCGGGAGCAGTCACGTTGGCGTTGGTGACGGCGTCGAGATTCGGTGGTTTCGTCGAAGCGTTCCTCCGCAGCCCCAGCAACGAGATTCTCGTGTTGAAAGTGTTGGGCCTGATACTGCTCGTGGCAGGACTGGCCGAACAGGTGCACGTTTCGGCGGCAGTAGGGGCCTTCCTCGTCGGAATCACATTGTCGGGAGAGTTGGCGCATTCGGCCAGGGAAGTGTTGGAACCGGCCAAGGACATCTTCGCCGCAATCTTCTTCGTCCATTTTGGTCTGCAAACGAATCCTGGCAGTCTGATGCCGATGCTGGGAATAGCCATCGGACTGGCACTGGTCGGTGCGGCGACGAAGGTCCTGACCGGCTGGATGGCGGCACGCCGCAACGGTGTCGGCCAGACCGGAGCCATCCGCGCCGGAACCCTACTGATACCCAGGGGCGAATTCAGCATCGTCATCGCCGGACTCGCCGCCAGCGCCGTCGACCCGCAGCTCGGCCCGCTCGTGGCAGCCTATGTGCTGACCCTGGTCATTCTGGGGCCCATATCGGCGCGCCTGGTCAAGCCGATGATGCAGGCATTTAAACGTTCCCGACAACGAAAAGCGGTCGTCGAAACCGCGTAGCCGCCCCACGCCTCATTTACCCTTGGGCCATGGCAATGATGCTGGCAAGCCTGAACGCAGTGGCACTAGCCGACCCGAGGTCGGGGACGGTCCTGTCGCAAATAGAACTGGTCAATCCGTCGTATATTTCGCGACCGGAGCATGGGCAGTTCGCGTATTGCGTCAACGAAGACTTGAGCCGCCCCGGGACGGTACAGGCATTGCGGCTCAATGGGGACAAACTGACCCTTCACGGTGACCCGGTATCCAGCGGAGGCGAGCAGCCGTGCCACATCAGCCTTCATCCGTACGCGCCGTTTGCCATGGTCGCCAACTACGGTAGCGGCACTGTCGCGGTCTTGCCGATCAACACCGACGGCAGCCTTGAGGCACCCAGCAGTGTCGTGCAACATCGCGGGTCGGGGCCCGATGCCCGCAGACAAACCGGGCCGCACACTCACCAGATCCTGACCGACCCGAGTGGTCGGTGGGTGCTCGTGTGCGACCTGGGCGCCGACCAGGTGGTGGTCTACGGGCTCGACGAACGTACCGGTCAGCTCCACCGCAAGAGCACCACTCGGTTCGCGCCCGGCCAAGGTGTGCGGCACCTGGCATTCTCCGCTGACGGCCGCACCGCCTACGTCGCATGTGAGCTGAGCTCTGAACTCGTCAAGTGCCGATTCAACCCGCGCACGGGAGCGTTGGCGGTGGATACGGCAATCAGCACAGTAGATGACGAATATGACCTGCATAACTACCCGGCGGCCGTCCTCGTGTCTCGCGACGGGTCCCGCGTCTACGTCACCAATCGCGGCCACGACTCGATCGCTGTGATCGATGCGAACATTTGCGAACTGATCGGCACCCGCCCGTGCGGGGGCGAATGGCCCCGAGACGCCGCCATCTCGCGAGACGGCACCCACATCTACGTCGCCAACGAGCATTCCGACAGTGTCGTGCCGTTCGCGATCACGTCGCGGGTACCGCAGGAAAGCGATCTGCCTCGCATCGACTTCGCCGGCGCCACATGCGTGGTTCCGTAACGTCAGCAGCATCCCGCAGCGGCCGACGCGGTGTGTTGGCGGCAACGCTGGTACGAATGGTGCATGACTAGTGTCGAAACCAGCACAGGTGTTACCGCAGCCGACGAGGTCGTGCAGCTCTGCAGCGAACTGATCCGCATCGATACCACGAACACGGGTGATACGAAGACGTCCGCGGGGGAACGCGCGGCAGCCGAATACGTGGCGGAGAAACTCAGCGAAGTGGGACTCGAACCACGAATGTACGAAAGCGCCGCCGGCCGTACGTCCGTGGTGGCGCGTTTCGAAGGCGCCGATTCCTCCCGTCCCGCGTTGCTTCTGCACGGCCACCTCGATGTCGTTCCCGCTGACCCAAGCGAATGGTCGGTGCACCCGTTCTCCGGTGAACAACGGGACGGTTACGTATGGGGCCGCGGCGCTGTCGACATGAAAGATTTCGACGCGATGTTGCTGGCCGTCGTCCGCGACTGGAAACGCCGCGGCGTCGTGCCGCCGCGCGACCTTGTTCTGATGTTCCTCGCGGACGAGGAAGCCGCCGGTACCTATGGGGCGCATTTCCTCGTGGACAACCACCCCGAAGAGTTCGAAGGCGTCACCGAGGCAATCGGAGAAGTCGGTGGATTCTCGGTCACCATGAACAACGATCTGCGGCTTTACCTCATCGAAACGGCCGAAAAAGGCCTGGACTGGCTGCGGTTGACGGTCGAATCTCGCCCCGGCCATGGCTCAATGATCCACCGCGACAACGCGGTCACGCAGTTGTGCGAAGCGGTCGCGACCCTGGGACGGCATGAATTCCCCGTCGTATTGACCGATTCCGTACGAGCATTTTTGGACGAAGCCTCCGACGTTCTCGGTGTCGAACTGGATCCCCAAAACCCGGAAGAAGTGATATCGAAACTGGGGCCCGTGTCCCGCATCATCGGGGCCACCATCCGCAATACGGCGAACCCGACCCGACTAGACGCCGGCTATAAAGAAAACGTCATCCCCGGAAAGGCATCTGCGGTCGTGGATTGCCGTGTCCTTCCCGGGCAGGAAGAAGAATTCTTGGCGCAGCTGCGCGACGTCATCGGTAACGACATCTCGATCGAACACATCCACAGGCAACCGGGCCTCGAAACCACGTTCGACGGCCAACTGGTCGACGCTATGGCCGAATCGTTGCGATACTTCGACGCCAATGCCCGTCCCGTCCCGTACATGCTGTCGGGCGGAACCGACGCGAAAGCCTTCTCGCGTTTGGGGATCCGCTGTTTCGGGTTCGCGCCGTTGAAGCTCCCCGCCGACCTGGATTTCTCGGCACTGTTCCACGGGATCGACGAACGCGTACCCGCAGACGCATTGCGTTTCGGTGTGTCCGTCCTGGACCGATTCCTGTCGCGCAGCTGAAACGGCAAAACGTCGCTATCGCCGTGCACACGCCTAGATCGATAGCCCCGGGTTTGGCCGCAAACCGCACTTGCGACGCACAGTGACAGCGCGCGTCCCATCTGCGAACCTTTTCACGCTGGCCAATTCCCAGCCGCTGAACAGCGCCGCCACCGATAGATGTTCTTGAGCGGATTCGGTGTCGACCTGGGGGTGAAACCGTAGCGGCGCGTACTCGTAATCGTCATGCTCCATGACTTAATGCTGCCGCGCCGCCGCGGTTTTGACTACCGATTGGGATTGAAGCCGGCGTCGGTCACACGGCCCCGGCACCGACATGCGTCAACCGCTCGTCGCGCAACGCATGGAACCATTGATCGTCCAATGCCGGCAGTTCGCTGCGGTCCTTGCCGGTGGCCCAAGACAGGAGCAGGTCCGCCAGATCGGGGTTGCGCGCGAGAGCGGGACCGTGCATGTAAGTGCCGAGGACTTTGCCGTTCCAGGCGCCCTCCGTGGCCTCGTCGTTGCCGATCCCGTGCGTGACCTGCGCCAGTGGTTGCGTCTGCGGCCCGAGTTGAGTGCGCCCACCGTGGTTTTCGAAGCCGGTGATCGGCGGCAGGTCGAGCGCAGGCGTCGTGGTGCCGGAGACTTCACCGACCGCGCGCGTCTCGCCGCGGGTGGAATGCATATCGAGAAGACCGAGACCGTCGTATGTACGGCCGCCCGTCATGAAGGAATTGCCCAGCAATTGGTAGCCGGCGCATACACCGAAAATCACTTTGCCGCGGTCGGCGGCTTCGACGAGCGCGCCGTCGGTGATGATCTTTTGCGAGGCGGCCGATTGCGGCCCGTCCTCGCCGCCGCCGACGAGATAGACGTCGGCCTCACGAGGAATAGCCTGATCGGAACGCACCGATATGGACTCGGTGACGATACGGCGAGACTCAGCGCGGTGACCCAAGATGAGGAGGTTGCCGCGGTCTCCGTAAGTCGACAAAAGGTCGGGGTAAATCCATACTAGACGCAGGATGCTAGTTGACACGATCGAACTCCGCTCGAATGTCTTGGAACGCGGTGTAATTGGAGATGACTTCGACATCACCCGGCGGTACTTGCGCAATGGCGGCGCTGATGTCTTCGAGTACCTCGAAATCGATCCCGTTGACCTGCAGCCGCACCGCCAGGTCGTGCCGGCGTTCACCGATCGCCAAAACCCGGCGGCCGATCAGCGGCGTGAAATCGACGTCATAGATCCACGACGTGTCCATGCCATCCACCTCGCGGGCGTTGAGCGCCAAGATAACGGGGCAACGCGGCTCCAGCATGTCGAAGGCTTCGAGCCAACCGGCAGGGTTCTTCGATAGCAGCAGACGGATTCGTCGCCCGTCGCGACGCACCACCGCGTAACGCCCGGCGACAGACTTCACGGTCGTGAGCCGGGGCGCACCCTGCTGCGGCGAAACACCGAAGGCAGCGGCGACCGCCAACGCTGTCGCGGCATTAGCCCGGTTCACCTGACCAGGAAGACGCAGATCCAGGTCGACACGTGAATTGTCGGGCGTGACAACCTGCTCACCATCAACAGTCCACTGCGGTGTGGGGCGCGCCAAGCCACAGTCGGTGCAGCGCCAAAACTCGCCGTATCGCTCCAAGTGCTTGCTGCACTGTGGGCAGACCCATGCGTCGTCCTGCCAACGTTGACCGCCCCCGACCCAGGTGATGTTCCGACTGGCCATTGCTGCCCAAGCGACCCACGGATCGTCGGCGTTGGCGATCACTGGGAGGTCAGGGGTCAGTTCAAGAGCCTTGCGCCACTTGATGGCCAGGCCGGAGACCTCCATAGCACGGTCCAGTTGGTCGCGCGACAGGTTCAAAAGGGCCACAACGTGAGGGGTGGCTTCCTTCAGTAGCTGCGGCAGGTAGTGCTCGTCGACTTCCAGGACACAGTTTTTCGCGTCTTGGGCCTTGGCCAGTGCCGTGGTGTGCCCGGTCGGCATGTTCGCGCCGAAGGAGTTGGTTGCGACTGGGCCAGCGGTTTCGACCGCGGCTGCGGCGAACCGTGTCGTCGTGGTTTTGCCGTTCGTGCCTGAGATGAGCGCAACTTTGCGGCCTGCGGCCAGGATCGTCAACAGTCGCGGCTCAATCCGGAGCCCGACCTTGCCGCCGATGACCGAACCGTCGCCGCGGCCGCTCACTCGTGACAAGGTTGCTGCGGTGCGCAGCATGGCGGTCGCGAGCTTCGCGCGCGGGGGCAGGTTCGTCACAGTCCTCGCCTTCAATCTTGAATGTCGTGTTGAAATTTTGACATATCGGTGATGGACGCCGAATCGCCCATTGCCGAGAAGGCTTCAGGGGTCATGAATACTGTCCGGAGCCACTCGAATGCGTGATTTCAAGATCACATTTTCTGGAAATTGAGCCTCCCTCCATTTCGCTCCCCCTGTGTTGACGTGGTGTTTTAACTCTCGGTGTGTGCGAGGTTTACAGAAATGAGCTAACGATGTGGAGGAAAGTGGAGTACGGTGGAGGATGCTGGTGGGGCCAGTAGGTGCCGGCAGCACGCGCCATTGTGCGGCCAGGGGGGAGTGAGATCGATGTTTCTCGGTACTCACAATCCGCGGCTGGATGACAAGGGGCGTTTGATTCTTCCGGCGAAGTTCCGCGACGAGCTGGCAGGTGGCTTGGTGATTACGAAGGGGCAGGAGCGCTGTCTATACGGCTTTCCGATGGCGGAGTTTCGTCGCATCGCCGATGAACTCCAAAAGGCGCCCATGACGAACAAAGCCGCTCGCGCCTATAGTCGCGTGTTCTTCGCCAGCGCTCATGACCAGGATCTCGACAAGCAGGGTCGGGTGGCGATTCCGCCGCACTTGCGGGACTACGCCGCTCTTGATCGGGATCTCGCGGTGATAGGCGCCAGCAGTCGAATCGAGATCTGGGACGCCGCCAAGTGGCAGACCTATCTGGATGACAGCGAGGAAGCCTTCGCCGACATTGAGGAAGGGGAGCTTCCAGCAGGTTTGTAATAAGTGGATATAAAGGCGGTACACCAAATATCCACGCAGGGTGACCCGCACCGTTTGGTCTCTAACCGATGCACGGCTGACACATCTTCCCCGGTGCCAGGCATGTGGCAAGCGGTTGGAGTCCAAACGGTACGGCGTACAAGACACAGGGGTCGGACATGATGCAACACGAGATGCCGCGGCAGGCACATGTGCCGGTTTTTCTGGATCGCGTGATCCAGTTGCTGACCCCCGCGTTGCGTCACGAATCGGCTGTTTGCGTCGACGCCACATTGGGGGCAGGTGGCCATACCGAGGCGCTACTGACATCGCTTCCTCACCTCACAGTCGTCGGGATCGACCGCGACCGCTACGCCTTGGAGTTGGCGCAGCGGCGTCTCGAGCCGTTCGGTTCTCGGTTCATTCCCGCCCATGCGGTCTACGACGAGATCGGCGAGGTTCTGGCCGATCTCGACATCACAGCCGTAAGCGGAGTCCTGTTTGATCTTGGTGTTTCCTCGATGCAGCTTGACATCGCGGAACGAGGATTCGCGTACGCGCAGGACGGACCGCTGGACATGCGCATGGACCAGTCGCGCGACTTCACCGCGTACGACGTGGTGAACACATACGCACAAAAGGATCTCGAACGCATCCTGAAACGTTATGGCGAGGAGCGTTTCGCCAATCGGATCGCACGCCGCATCCTGTCAGACAGGGAGAAGGCACCCATCAGCACGAGCCGCCAGCTGGCGGACTTGGTGAAGGAATCGGTGCCGGCAGCAACGCGACGCACCGGCGGTAACCCGGCGAAACGTACCTTCCAAGCGCTGCGCATCGAAGTCAACCGCGAGCTCGACGTTCTTGAGCGGGCCTTGCCTGCGGCGCGCAACGTCATGGCGCCGCATGGTCGCATCGTCGTGTTGTCGTATCACTCGCTTGAGGACCGGATCGTCAAACGCGACTTCGCGGAAAGCTCCACTTCGTCATCCCCTCCAGGGCTGCCGATGGATCTGCCAGGTACGGAACCGACCACGCGGCTGGTGACGAAGGGTGCCCAGCCGCCTGACGCCGAAGAGATAGAGGAGAACCCTCGGGCAGCTTCAGCGAAGCTGCGCGCGATCGAAAAGTTGCCGGACCATAACCGACATTCCTAAGGGGAGGAACAGTATGAGCACTGCGTCGGACAAAAACCGCAACACCGGCTCCCCGCATGTGAACACCGAGGAGATCATCAAAAACGCGCGCCGCCGCACCCGCGCGGCCAGCTCGCGTCGTCGAGGTCTCATCGGCGACTCCGCCGACACGAACTACGGTGTCGACGGGGGTCTGGCGCTGCAACCCATCGCCGAACCCGTAGAGGAAGCGGCGCCACAGGTCGAGGCGCAGCCCGTACGCACGCCGAAGACCGAAGCCGTCCCCGAACCGGCGCCGGCGGCACGGGCCCCGTTCGTGCTTTCCATGCTGGCGATCATTGCCGCAGGGATCGTCGGACTCCTGCTGCTCAACACCGTCATCAACACCAATGCATACGCACTACAAGACCTACGCGACAACCAGAAAGCACTCGACGCATCAGAACAGCAACTCACCGACGAGCTAGCTGAACTGTCAGCGCCGGGCAACCTGGCCGCGGCAGCCGACCAACTCGGCCTGGTCGAAGCAAGCGATGTGACATACCTGCGGCTACCTGACGGCAAAGAGCTGAAGATGCCGCGTCCGGGGGACAATTAGCACAGTGAACAACGACGATGACGACCGCCGCGGAGCCAATCGGCCTCGCGGCGGTCGCGGACGTGGCATCGGTGACGCGCGACGGTACTCACCACAGGCGCGCACCGTCAGAGACACGCGCAGCGAAGAAGAACGCCGCCGGCGTCGCACCGTCCGAGGCAGCGACCGCGACCCACTACGCCCGGCGCTGCGTCTCGTCGAAGGGGGCAATAAAACACCACGACCGACACAACAGCGGCGACACCAAACCCGCACCGGACCCCCGCCCGCGAAGGCTACGAAGGCGCAGCCGCGACAACGCGCACCCGAGCCCGTGCGTCGCCCCGCAACGAAAAACCGCCGCCCACGTTCCGGCAACCCCCGCCGCCGAATCCGCTTCGGCCTCGCACTAATCCTGCTGGTATTCGCGATCGTCGGCGGACGACTCGTACAACTGCAAGTCACCGACTCCGCGGCATACGCGGCCAAAGCATTGGGGCAACGCCTCCAAGAACACGTAGTGCCCGGATCGCGCGGCGCCATCATCGACCGAGACGGCGAAGCGCTGGCCTTCAGTGCCTCGGCACGATATGTCTACGCCGACCCCGAAATGGTGGAAGACCCGCAATCCGCGGCCAAAACCTTGAGCCCACTGCTGGGCGTACCCGAATCCCAGCTCATCGACAAGATGAAGCCACGCGCCACGGAGGATGGATCCCCGTCCCGTTTCGAATACCTCGCGCGCGGCGTCGACATCTCCGTCGGAGACACCATCACCAACCTCGACATCCGCGGCATCAACGTCGCACCCGACGAACGGCGCGAAGTGCCAGGACACGACCTCGCCGCCAACCTCATCGGATTCACCAGCACCGACGGACAAGGCCTAGCCGGGATCGAATCCTCCTACGAAGACGTACTGAAAGGCAAAGACGGGCAACGTCAATACGAGGTCAGCGGCACCGGGCAACGCATTCCCGGAGGCTTCGAACGCAACGTACCCGCCAAACAAGGCGGCGACGTCCAAATGACCATCGACTCCGACCTGCAATACCAAGTACAGTCCATCATGTCCGACACGCTGGCCAAAAAGGATGCCGAATTCGGTGCCGCGGTCGTGATGGACAGCGACACAGGCGAAATCGTGTCGATGGCCAGCGTGCCCGGTTACGACGCCGCAGACCCGTTCGATTATGCCGACGATCGGCGCGTCGACTGGGCTTCCGGGGCAGTGGTGGAACCCGGTTCGGTGCATAAAGCGATCGTGGTGGCCGCCGCGATCGAAGAAGGAATCATCGATAAAGACAGCACGCCGACTGTCGGACCCAGCATCCAGGTCGCCGATACAACCTACCGCGACACCCATTACCACAAGGAACGCCCGATGAGTATCGGCGGGATCCTCGCCCACTCCTCGAACGTGGGAATCATCGAGCTCGCCAAAAAATTGGGACCCGAAAAGCTGTACGAATATCAGAAGAAGTTCGGTCTCGGTTCGCCGACCGGAGCGGGCACGCAAGGCGAAGCGGCCGGCATCATCCGGGACCCGTCGACCTGGCAAGGAAGCGACTACGGCTCCATTCCGATCGGGCTCGGCGTAGCGGCGACTCCATTGCAGATGGCGGCCGGTTATAACGCTATCGCCAACGACGGGATGTATGTCCAACCGAGCATGGTCTCGTGCACTATTGACGCCGACGGCACGAAGAACCCTGCCGCGAAGCCGAAGACTCACCGGGTCTTTTCAAAGAGCACGGCTAAGGATATGCAATACCTGCTGCAGGCGCCGGTATCGGTCAGCGACGGCACCGGCACGGACGCTGAGCTTCCGGGCTACTTGGTGTCAGCGAAAACCGGGACCGGCAAACTTGTACGCGACGGGGAATACCAGTCCGGTGAGGTCGCTGGTTTCGTTGGCTTCGCACCCTCAGACAAGCCACAGTATACGGTCGCGGTCTTCGCCTACACGCCGAAAGGCGGCGGCGGCGAAGTCGCCGGCGAGACGTTCAGGGACATCATGCAGTCGACTCTGGGGCACTTCCGGGTGCCGCCGTCAGGTGAAGCACCCGCCGACATCACCGTGTTCCCGTCTTGATGAGGGATGGGCTCGGCGTCGGGATTAACGACGCCAAGCCCATATCCACGTCTAAGCCAAACCTGCTCGCCGCAAGGCATCCGCCATAGCGCCTTGAGCCGCGTCGTTCCCGCGCCTGTCTCGGCCGCCTTTGCCTCCGCCTTTGCCTCCGCGCGGCCGCGAAGAATCCCCACTACGCGAGCCCGAATGACGGCTCTTCGCCTCTTTACCGCCCTTGGTGGGCGCGTCATCCAACAGCATGGTCAACGCGATGCGTTTACGACCCGCATCGACATCCAGCACCCGTACCTTCACGATGTCTCCCGGCTTAGCGACTTCCCGCGGGTCCTCCACAAAGTTACGAGACATCGCCGAAATGTGCACCAGCCCGTCTTGATGTACACCGACATCGACGAAAGCGCCGAATGCCGCCACATTCGTGACCGTGCCTTCAAGGACCATGCCGGGCTCGAGGTCCGTCAACGACTCGACTCCATCTATGAAGGACGCAGTCTTGAATTCGGGTCGCGGGTCGCGCCCCGGCTTGTCCAATTCGGCGAAAATGTCGTTAATGGTCGGCAAACCGAACGTGTCGTCCACGAAGTCGACCGGCTGCAGTTTGCTCAGCACCGACTTGTTGCCGATCAGCCCGCTCACGTCCGTTCCGCTGGTTTCGACGATCCGGCGCACGAGCGGGTATGCCTCCGGGTGCACGCTTGACGCATCGAGCGGGTCATCCCCGCCGCGGATACGCAAGAACCCGGCGCATTGTTCGAAAGCTTTCGGTCCCAACCGTGGCACGTCCTTCAGCGCGGACCTGGACGTGAACGCACCGACTTGGTCCCGGTGCGCGACGATGTTGTCCGCCACTGCCGAACTGATCCCGGATACCCGAGCCAGCAGTGGAGCAGACGCCGTGTTCAGATCGACTCCGACGCCGTTGACGCAGTCTTCCACGACTGCATCGAGCGAGCGCGACAGTTTAGCTTCGGCGACATCGTGTTGATACTGGCCGACGCCGATCGACTTCGGATCGATCTTCACCAGTTCCGCCAACGGGTCCTGCAGACGCCGCGCGATCGATACGGCGCCGCGCAATGAGACATCCATGTCGGGCAGTTCCTTCGCCGCGAACGCCGACGCCGAATACACGGATGCGCCTGCCTCCGACACCACGACCTTCGTCAACTTGCCGTCCGGTACGAGGCGCACGAGCTCACCGGCGAGCCTATCCGTCTCACGCGAAGCCGTACCGTTGCCGATCGCAATCAGATCCACATTGTGACGCTGGACCAAAGCCGCCAGTGTCGCCAGGGCGTCATCCCATTTACCTTGGGGCTTATGTGGATACACCGTCGACGTTTCGACGATCTTGCCCGTGGCATCCACGACCGCGACCTTGACACCAGTGCGGTACCCCGGGTCGAGCCCCAGCGTGGCGCGTGTGCCGGCAGGGGCCGCAAGCAGCAGGTCACGCAGGTTCGACGCGAAAATCTTGACCGCGTCCTCTTCCGCCGCCTGCCACAGACGCACGCGGGTGTCGACGGCGAGACTGACAGAGATACGGGTCCGCCAGGCCCAACGGACCGAACCCATAAGCCAACTGTCCGCTGGTCGACCCTGATCGGACACACCGAAATGGGCAGCGATCGCGCGTTCGTACTCGTTGGGGCCGACCTGGTTGGCAGCGTCGTCGGTGTTTGGTTCCAGCGATACGGAAAGGATTTCTTCCTTCTCGCCGCGGAACAACGCGAGGACACGGTGCGACGGCAGCTTGGTGAAGGGTTCGGAGAAATCGAAATAGTCGGAGTACTTTGCGCCAGCTGATTCTTGACCTTCGCGGACGGTCGATTTGATTTGTCCGCCGTTCCACATGCGCTCGCGCAGTTCAGAAAGCAGGTCGGCGCTTTCGCTGAAACGCTCGGTCAAGATCGCTCGCGCGCCTGCCAGCGCGGCGTCGGTGTCGGCTACGTTCTTATCGGCGTCGATGAACCCGGTGGCGGTCTCGGCCGGGTCGAGGCCTGGTTCGGACAGCAACCGTTCGGCCAGCGGTTCGAGGCCGGCTTCGCGTGCGATCTGCGCTTTTGTGCGACGCTTCGGTTTATAAGGCAGGTACAGGTCCTCGAGGCGGGCCTTCGTGTCCGCTTCCATGATCTGAGCCTTGAGTTTGTCGGACAGCTTGCCCTGCTCCGAAATCGACTCCAAAATGGTGTCGCGGCGCTCGGAGAGTTCACGAAGGTAACGCAAGCGTTCGTCCAACGTGCGCAGCTGGGTGTCGTCGAGCGTCCCGGTTACCTCTTTGCGGTAACGCGCAATGAATGGCACTGTGGCGCCGCCGTCGAGCAGCTCGACGGCCGCTTGTACCTGATTTTCGCGCACCCCGAGTTCAGTCGCGATGCGCTCATTGATGAGTGCGTTCATTATCGTCCCCTCCGCAGGCTCTCGATCCGCCCAACGATTGTGCACGGTGCGGCCGCGGCGTGGTGCACCCCCTCCACGCTTCGAGTGTCGGGCAGTTCGATAGTGCGGTGGGGAAAGGCAGCGGCAGGTTCAAAACAGAGGCGTCGGCTCCGAACCCTCCAACTGCAGGAGACGACGTTTCGTTTCGACCATCGCCCCGCCGCTACCGGCAAAACCGCCGATGCTGTTCGAGGCCACGACCCGATGGCAGGGGACCACGACGGGCAGCGGATTGCGAGACATTATGCCTCCCACAGCTTGGGCGCCTTTGGGGCGATCACACCGCGCCGCCAGCTCCCCGTAGGTGATGGTGCTGCCGTAGCCGACCGTGTCGGCGAGGCATTTAAGGACACGCAACGGCCACGCATCCACACCAACCCAGTCGAGCGGTAGCGAGAAACTCGTGCGTTCTCCAGCGAAATACTCCTCGATCTGGACTACAGCGCGGTTGAGGTGAACATTGGCTTGCGCATCACGGTCGGTTTCCGGACGATCAACATCGGCTATGCCGAATGTGATGTGCCGCAGGCCGTCGCGCGAAGCCGTCACAGTGACCGGGCCGACCGGTGCCGGCACACATGCCCGTGCAAAATCGTGGTTCATGCACCAATGGTGCGTCGAGGCTATGACGGTGGCCAATCGCCCCATGAGCACGCATTCTTGGATAGAGCCGACCCCCGTTTGCGGGCGGGTGAAGGAGTGGGCTAAAGTTTCACACGTCGCCAACGAGGGGCAGAAGCCCTTCAACAGGCACACGCGGACGTAGCGCAGCTGGTAGCGCGTCACCTTGCCAAGGTGAAGGTCGCGGGTTCGAACCCCGTCGTCCGCTCTGAGGCCAGATAAACCCGCGGCCTGCGGTGGAGTGGCCGAGAGGCGAGGCAGCGGCCTGCAAAGCCGCGTACACGGGTTCAAATCCCGTCTCCACCTCGATAGTCCCGGACGATTAGCTCAGCGGGAGAGCGCACCCCTGACACGGGTGAGGTCACTGGTTCAATCCCAGTATCGTCCACTCGTAACCCCATGTAATGGCCCTCTGGTCATTACACAAGCCCATCAGGTGCAGTTTTCGCGTATAATCTCGCACTTCTTTTTCTTCTGGTTTCGGTGTTGGTGGCGATGCCTACTTTCCATACTGAGCGATTTCGGTTGGCATGTCGGTGCCGTATTGCTGTGGTCTGTTGGTTGTGGCCCGGAGTGTCGACCGTTTCTTCTTGCGTTCCAGTCTTTGGCGGGGAGTTTTCCGCCGGGGTTTATTGGTGTGTGTTTCTTGTGGGGTGAGTGAGTTGTGGCATGTGGATGCTGTTGAGTGTGGATATGAGT
The DNA here is from genome assembly GCA_019112895.1 of Candidatus Stackebrandtia faecavium. Taxonomy (GTDB): domain Bacteria; phylum Actinomycetota; class Actinomycetes; order Mycobacteriales; family Micromonosporaceae; genus Stackebrandtia; species Stackebrandtia faecavium. Next base: position 1,470 of record DXIM01000182.1, on the reverse strand, counting down.
TCTGCTGCTTGGGTGACGGTGTGGTCGTGTAGGTGGTTGCCGATTATTTGTATTGATATGGGTAGTCCGGTGGTGTTGAGTCCGATGGGTATGACGGCGGCGGGTAGGTGTGCGACGGCGGCTGGGGATGACCATATTGTTTGGTCCCAGTAGTCGCGGGTGTGGCCGTTGATGGTGATGGGTTGTTGGGTGTGGTTGTGGTTGATGGCGGTGGTGGGTGCGGTGGGGCAGATGAGGATGTCGTGGTGGGTGAAGTAGTCGTTCCAGGTTTGTTGCATGGTGGCGCGTTGTTCGTTGGTGAAGTGCCAGGTGCGTAGTCGTTGGGTGCTGGCCCGGAGTATGCGCGCCGGTGGGGAGTCGTTGTGTGGTGTGAGGGCGTCGGCGTTGGCGCAGTGGCGCGCGAAGTCGTCGTGGCTGCCGCTGGTGTTGGTGGTGCCGAACATGAGTTGTTGAAACAGGGCGTGGGCGTCAGACAGCTTGACTGGGCGTGTATCGGGGTCGATGCGGGCGCCGTGTGAGTGGGCTTGCGCGGCGATTGTGTCGATGGCGGTGACGATCTCGGCGTCGACTGGGCAGAAGGGATCGTCGGCCCATATGCCGATCCGGCTGCCGTGTAGCGAGTTGATGCGTGATGGTGGTAGTTCGAGTCGCCACGCGGGTGCGTCGATGGGGGAGGGGCCGGCGATGGCGTCGAGTCCGAGTTTCAGGTCGTCGGCGCTGCGTGCGATGGGCCCGATGGTGGCCATGTCGCTTGTGGTGCGCCATCCGGGTGGGCGGGGGATATGTCCTCGCGTTGAGACGGTGGCGTATGAGGGGCGTAGTGCGAAGACGCCGCAATAGTGTGCCGGTAGTCGTAGTGAACCAGCCAGGTCGCTGCCGATGTCGAGCCCGGTCAGTGAGGCTGCGACCGCGGCCGCAGAACCACCGGACGACCCACCGGCAGTTTTCGTGTGACACCAGGGGTTGTGCGTCGTGCCGGCCACTTCGTTATGGGTTTGGATATCGCCGGCGAATGTGGGCGTGTTGGTTTTACCGAAGATGATCGCGCCCGCGGCGCGTAGACGCGCGACCGCGTCGGCATCCCGGGTCGGTACATGATCGAGCAAAGTGGTGGACCCGGCGGTGGTGCGCATCCCGGCGGTTTCGATCGTGTCTTTCACCGTCACCGGCAAACCATGCAAGGCGCCACGTGGGCTGCCTCGCGCGGTGAGCGCGTCGGCTTCGGCAGCCTGCCGATACGCGTCATCGAAATCGGTGGTAATGACCGCATTGATGGCAGGGTCCAGCCGCTCGATCCTCGCCTCGTAACAGGCGAGCAACTCCCGACTCGACACCTGCTTATCCCGAAGCATACGAGTCAGCGTGCTAGCCGGCAGCGCGCTCAACACCCCGCCGGTTCCATGTGCAGTCATACAGCCTTCCCAGTAGCAGGATTCGCGCACACATCGATTTGGTCCACAGTCTCTTGAA
>DXIM01000181.1 GCA_019112895.1 Candidatus Stackebrandtia faecavium | reverse complement strand
CGTGGCCGGGGTCAAGGTAGGCGACGGCGTCGTCGGGTAGCAGTGGGAGTAGTTCGATCACCGCGGCCACGGCTAGGGGGCCGTGATCGGCGTGAGCGTCAAGGTATTGCCGGTTGCGGCAGGTCAGGACGAACGGCTTATCGCGTCCTGCCCATTCATTCAACTGGTGCAGGGCCTCGGTGGGATCAAGGTTCTCATCCAGGCCGTCCAGGATCGGAATGATCCTGCCGTCGACAACCAACTGTCGAGCGGTGCCCGAGCCAATGCCGTAACTGATGGACAGTTGGTGGGCGATCCATTCGGGCAACACGGTGAAGCCGGGGTTCCAGGCGGCGGCCGGCAGCAATACCGGTACCCGCCCGCCGAGATCCTTACGCCGATCCTGCAAATCTCGGGCCAGCGTCGCCGCCATAATGGATTTTCCCGATCCTCTGGCGCCCAACACGACCAGCTGTCGGTGGGGAAGTCCAACATACTTGTCCGCAGCGGATGCGACGACAGACCCGGCCAAGTTCCATGTGGTGATTCGGCCATCGAAATCCCTGTCGAACAGCACCTGCGACAGATTCAGTGACACTGATGCGGCGTCAGGAGTGAATCCGGGCCGCACTGCCAACCGTGCCACCGGGTCAACGCCACGCCGAGGCAGCTCGGCACGCCATTCCTGTTCCACGGTCCTCGACAAGGCGTCCAAGACCTCGCCGATTTGTTCCACGGTGAGGCTGCCGTCTTTCGGCGCCGGTGCCTGGGGTCGACGCCACGCAACCACCGCAACGACCAACGCCGCAACAGCAACGACAGCCCCGACTACCGTCCACACCGGCTCATTCCCGACTTCCGACATGCCAAACATGTTGCCGCACAATATACCGAATCTGGAATCAGCCACTGATTCACCGATCATGATCGCTTTAGGATCGATCGCTTAAACCACCACTGTATATAGTTGTTGACGTGAGGGGTCGGCGACCGGATCAGTTGATTGCCGGCGGCAACGTTGTCACGAATCCGCGGAGTCCCAAGCGTCGCGGTCCGGGAAGTGCCGGTACAAAGCAGCCCGCCGCGTTCGGGCACTACCGGGGTGCCGCCTGCGCGGGGAAACCGTCACACCCGACTCACAACAAAACCCGTGGAACCGTACCGGTAGCATGTCGGCGTCTAGGGGCGTTAGCTCAGTTGGTTAGAGCAGCGGACTCATAACCCGTCGGTCGCGGGTTCGAGTCCCGCCCGCCCCACCAGGTTTGACCTGCGGTTACACACATACTCTATCCTTTGTGGGTGTCCGTTTTTTCTGCTGGTGGACGCAAGGTGGGCACATCGCGTTCGGCGTGATGCACCGTTCTTGCATTCCTGGGCACAATGGACGCGATGGTGGGGGCGGCGTCGGCCCCTAGCCGCTGTCCGGGCACGACGGAGATCCGGACAGTCGGGGCACGGGTGCCGATTCGTTGCCCGTTGTCCCATACCTCTTCGACCGCCTGGTCCTGTTCGCCCCGGAGCGCTCGCCTGAAGCATGCGACTGCGACCGGATCACCCGTGCCGTTGTAGACCCACCGGCGGCCAAGAACGCTGTGTTCCATGGTTGAGACGAGGTCCTCTTCGCCACCTTCAAATGGCGCACCGCGATAGGTGAGCACGCCGTGCTCAGTCCTGGCACCCGAGCGCACGATGAACGCCTCGACTCCGACCTCGCCGCCTGGGTCGTCGAACCGGTAGGTACCGAGCACCGTCACTGCCTGACCGAGGATGCGCTCCAGCAACTGCGCTTTGGTTGGATTGAGGCTGGCCTCATAGATGATCGCCATGACTCGAACCTTACGCATTGGATCCGACACGCGCCCTGATCTGCAGCATTGAAGGCAAATCGGTGGCCGCACGGCCCGCTCAGGTTCCGTTGTAGAGCGGCAGCTGCTGGGAATCCACGAGCGCACGGTACTCCCGGAACACCTGGATTCCCTCCTCTTCCTGCACGCCGACGTCGACGCTGATCCCGCGGCGGGCGAGTTGATGTCGCCAATCGGCGGGGACCGGACCCTCATCGAAGCCGGAGATGCGTTCCACGTCCTCGCTCGTTACCGCGAACTCCAACGTCCGGATGCCTGACCACAGCAGCGCGCCCATGCACATCGCACAGGGCTGGGCGTTGCCAACCAGCGTCGTGGACGTGAGCACCTCCGGAAGGTTCCAGGTGCCGGCGGCTGCCTGAGCAAGCGACAGACCCACCACTTCCGCGTGGGCGCCGGCGATGCCGCTGTCGAGGACGAGATTCACTCCCACACTGACGAGGCGGCCCGATTCTCCATCCACGACGAGAGCAGCGAAAGGGCCACCGGTGCCGTGACGAATGTTCTGTGCGGCGAGACGGTTCACCAGCTGCATGCGTTCGACCGGGTCAGGAACGTGGCTCGGCAGTGCGTCCATCTTCCGACGCAACCATTCGGGAAGCTCGACGCCGTACCGGTAGGGAAGCGTCCCTGGTTCGGAGGTCATTGCGCGCTCAACGGATCGGTAGTTGCCGGATCCTTCCGTGCGATGGCCGAAGCCACCTCGCTGACAGCTCGGGTGGTCAACCGCATGTGTTCGAGGACGAAGTCGTGTGTCAACGATCCTCCTTAAGTCTTAGCAGCCGCAAGACTGTGTGACTCTGGCATAAGCGGACGGTGATGACAAGCGCGGTATGCCGCGCGCTCCACAATACGCAGAAGAACCGGCTGGATGCCTTCGGGTTGCGGGCCGACACGGTGTCGCCCGATCTTCCTGTCCGCCAGCGCACCGTTTGTAGACGGATGTCGGAACGGTTTCGGCGTCTTCGGCGTGAAAGACAGTCTCGCCTGTCACACCGAAAACGCCGTCGTCTTAATGGGAATGGATCGCGCCGATCGCACCTATGAAGCGCGCGCGAAAGCGATCATCCAAAACAACATCGATGTTGCCTGAAACCGTCTGCACTACGTTTGCTCGGTTCGATTCCAATCCGGAGTTCACTGGGCGCTCAGTAGATCGACGAGATCGGTCGCGATCCGGTGCTCGGCTTCGGCAGGAACCGGTTGTACTCGAGGCTCTAGCCCACCCGTGACGATAGCGGCAAGGCTGCGAGCCTGCAGGGTGAGACCGAGATCCATGGCCTGGATCGGGTTGCCGAGGGCGGCTGTCAGGTTGATCATGCGTCCCTGGTCGAGGCGGACGATCTGCTTGCCGTTCTTGAGTCGAATGCCTTGGCGTCGATCGCCGTCGCCATACTCGACGGTGGACTCAGTGGCCTCCGCGAGCGCCTCGGCGTCGATCTCCCAAGGGAAATGGCCGACACCGGCGATGACTGCGCCGTCAGCGAATGCGTCGATCTCGCGCGCGCCGATCACGCCCGGGGCGCCGGTGGCGGTAAAGACGAATTGGGCATCTTGGAGTACCTGTGTCATGCTTCCGACGCGGTGCCCTTTGAGGATCGCCTGCAGGGCCCGGATGGGGTCGGTGTCCGCGACGGACACTCGCGCGCCGAGCTGGGCCAAGGTGTCGGCCACGCCCCGCCCGCACGGTCCATATCCGAGGACGGCAGCGCGCGTGCCCGGGATCATCAGGTTCGTGGAGTTCATGAAACCCTGCACGACGCTTTGGCCCACGCCGTACTCGTTCTCGACGATCAGTTTCAACGGCGAGTCGTTGATAACGACGACTGGGCGAGGCAGATGTTCGGTGCTTTCACGCAGACGTATGCCGCCGGTCGTGGTTTCTTCCGTGCCTCCGATGTAGTGGTCGGCGACGCCGGACTCGATGAGCCGGACAGTGAGGTCGGCCCCGTTATCGAGGGTGAGGTGCGGGTCGTGCGCGAGAACCTTCTCGATATTGCGGAGGTGGTCACGCTCGTCGTCATCCTGTCGGGTGTAGACATTGATTCCGAGGTCGCGCAGGTCGTTGGCGACGGCGTCGTCGGTCGTTCCCGGTGAGCCCGTCAAGGAGATTTCCATGCCCGCTTCGGAAAGCAGGGACAACAGGGCCGCGGTCTTCGGCTCGACGTGCAAACACATCGCCAGGCGTTTTCCGGCCAAGACCGGTGCCACCTCACGGACGGCTTTGGCAGTCAACGGCATGTGTTTGAGCGCCCAAAGACTCGAGCGGTTTTTGAGCAGGGAGTTGTCTGTCAACGTTTTTCCTTTGGCCGTACCAGGTGAGGGACTAAGTGACGCTGCGCGAACGAAAGATCCATTAGGAGTGACTCAATGGGTCAGTCGCGCGCTTCACAATACGCAGAGAAACTTCATGATCACAATTAAACTGTGGTGGTGGTAACAGTCCGGAGTGGCTCACGGGCATCATTGGATCGTGGAATTCGTTCGGTCACCGTCCGCTGTAGTTTCTCGTTTGCCGTGTCGGTTTGTGGTTCGGAGTGGACTGTTGTGGGTTTCGTGCGTGTCGGCGCGCGCGTGCAGTCGCCCAGCATGGTGCCGAGTGTGCGGTCGGCGCTCAGTCCACAAGGTTGTTGAATACAAATCCTGTTCGGACTCATGCCGTGGTTGCAGGAGAGCTGTTCGACCTCCAGGCGTGCCGATGAACAGTCCCTCGCCGAAACGCGGACCGATTCGTACGCCCTCGGGGCGCCCGCCTGTTCTGGTCGGGCCTTAGCGGTAGCGACCGCCGGTCACCGAAACAGAACACCCGCCTCGACAGCGCCCCGGTCTTGTGGCCAGCGCAGACATCGAAGACGCGTTCTCGTCTAGTCTCGTGGTTGCCTGGAACGGTGATAGCTTGGCTAGCATGTCAGCGCCTTCCGGGCCGAATTGGCCGGCAACGATCGCCACTGCCCGGCTCACTCTTCGTCCGGCACATGAAGACGATGTCGAGATCTACCGCCGGCTCTTGACCGATCAGGACGTACGCAACTATCTGGGTGGGCCGGTCGAGGGCGAACGCCTCACCGCCTACGTGCAGGGTTACGCCCGCCAGCCGTACGTCTTCAGCATAGTGACTACTGAGGACGGAAAGATGGTCGGTGCGGTGAACATAGCCTCGGACGGTCGTTACGGCAGGCGCGAAATCTCCTACTCCTTTCTCCCTGAACACTGGGGCCACGGCTATGCCCTGGAAGCCGTCCGGGCCGCTCTCGGATGGGCTTTCGACGCCGTCCCCTCCGAAGATCGGAGCATCATCGCGGTCACCCAAGAAGACAACTCCCGATCTCGCCGATTGCTCGAGAAGCTCGGCATGGAGCAGATCGACAGCTTCATCGAGCTCGACGCGCCCAAGGCGGTGTATTCCAAGATCTCCGACGACCACCCGGGTACGGCTTGAGGACGGTTGCGCCTCGAAGCGACCTTCACCGTCTCGACACGCGCCGTTCGCCACGGTCGGAGGCGAGCCGCCGGCGCCGGCGGGTAAAGCCTCGCCGCGGTCGGATCCGACCGTTACGATGGTGGCGAAGCGCGGATGTCGCGCGCCGGTCGGGACGACCCGACTGCCGTTTTCTCATCCGGGGACGACCTCGGATCGGTGAAAAACACTCAT
>DXIM01000180.1 GCA_019112895.1 Candidatus Stackebrandtia faecavium | reverse complement strand
CGACATCGAGCACGAAAATCTGGGCATCCACAAGGGCTGGACTGAACGTGGCCGTGAGGTTGTCCCCGCCGCTTTCGACGATCACGACATCGACCGGATCGAACTCGCGTTCCAGATCCTCCACCGCCAGTAGATTCGGCGTGACGTCGTCGCGAATCGCCGTGTGCGGGCAAGCCCCGGTCTCCACGGCCTTGATCCGCTCGACCGGCAGCACCCCCGCGGCGCGCAGCAGACGCGCGTCCTCATCGGTGTAGATGTCGTTGGTGACGACGGCGAGCTGCAGCTGATCAGCGAGATTACGGCACAACGTCGCGATCAGCGTGCTCTTGCCGGTGCCGACCGGGCCCGCCACCCCAAGCCGCAGCGCACCGCCCCGTTTCGATCCGCTCTGCTGTGAATGTGTGTGCTCAGGCAACAAAAATCCTCCTTGTCGTGGCGTCATGGTCCAAAGACCACTGCTCAACTAGCGGCGCCGTGTGCGCCGGCAGCGTCGATATCTCGGCGCAGCCCAGCGCCTCCCCCGCGACCTCCTCGATGACCGGTGACACGTCGAGAAGCCACGCGACCGTGTCGGCGGGGTCAACCGGCAGCAGCTTCAGCGCCGCTGCTGCCACCGTTTGCGCGTCGTCGTACAGGCACGAACGTGCCGTCCGGGTGTCGTCCAAAGCCATCGCCGCGGCGACAACGCCCAGCGCGATGGGTCTCAACGGGGCGTCGGCGAAAGCGTTCAGCTCCGGCACGGCCGGATGTTGTGGCCACAACCGTGTAGCCAAACGCGCCAGGCCCCGCCCCAGCATTCCGGAAGCGTGACGTAGCGGCGCGCTCGGTGTCCGCGCCGCCAACGCGTCCTGCACGTCCCGCAGCCGCGACGGGTCGTCGACCGCACAGCGGCGCGCGCATACCGCAGCCGCCGCCTCGACGAGCCCGACCGTGCGTAGCCGCGACTCCATATAGTTCGGAATATCCTCGGCGCCCATGCCGGCCGCGAGGGCCGGCTCCAACCCGGATGAGTGCGCGTGCCCACCCGTGGGAAGGCGCGCATCACCAAGCAGGAGGGCGCCGATCTCCGAAGTCATCCGTTCGCTCAAAACATCGAATAACGTTGCGCGAGCGGCACTTCGCTCACCGGCTGCGGCCGCACGCGTTCGTCGTCGATCGTGATGGCGAACGTTTCCGGATCAACCTCGATGCGTGGAAGGGCCGTGTTGTTCGGCATGTCCGCCTTGGTCAAGTCCCTTGTGGGCCGGATCGCAGTGAGCCGGCGGTCGAGACCGAGCCTGTCGGCGAGTCCGTCCTCGATCGCCATCGGCGACACAAAAGTGGTCGAGTGGTGCGCCGCCGCCCCGGAGGAGGTGGCCATGCTCGGACGCATGAACACCGGCTGCGGAGTGGGGATCGCCGCATTCACGTCACCCATCGCCGCGGTCACGATCGCGCCGCCCTTGATGACGGCCGATGGCCGGGCCCCGAAGAAGGCCGGATCCCACAACACGAGGTCGGCGAGTTTACCGGGCTCGACCGAGCCGATCTCGTGATCGATGCCGTGCGCGACCGCCGGGCAGATCGTGTATTTCGCCACGTACCGGCGGGCCCGTTCATTGTCGGCCGGCAGAGTCGAGCCGAGCGGTCCACGACGGTGCTTCATGACGTGCGCGACCTGCCAGGTCCGGCTGATCACTTCACCGATGCGCCCCATCGCCTGTGCGTCGGAGGATGTGATGGAGATGGCGCCCATGTCCTGCAGAATGTCTTCGGCCGCCATCGTTGTGCCGCGAATACGCGACTCGGCGAACGCCAGGTCCTCCGGCACGCGCGGGTTCAAGTGGTGGCACACCATGAGCATGTCGAGATGCTCGGCCTCGGTATTCACGGTGTGCGGCAGCGTCGGGTTCGTCGAGGCCGGCAGCACATTGCTTTCGCTGGCGACGACGATGATGTCCGGTGCGTGACCGCCGCCCGCCCCTTCGGAGTGGAACACGTGAATCCCGCGACCGCCGATAGCGTCGATCGTGTGCTGTACGTATCCGGTCTCATTGAGACTGTCGGCGTGCAGAGCCACCTGGAGCCCGAACTCTTCGGCCGCGCGCAAAGACGCGTCGATCGCGGCCGGTGTGGCACCCCAGTCCTCATGGACCTTATAGCCGCCCGCGCCGGCCAGCGCTTCCTGCTTGAGCGCCTCGGCACTCACGGTGCTGCCTTTGCCGAACAGGATCACGTTCAACGGGATGTGGTCGAACGCGCGGTGCATCATCGTCTGCGACCATGCCCCCGGTGTCACCGTTGTGGCTTTCGAACCCTCCGTGGGGCCGGTGCCGCCGCCGACCACCGTCGTGGTGCCGGTCGCCAGCCCTTCGTACATCTCCGTCTCGTTGAGGTAGTGAACATGGGTGTCGACCGCTCCGGCGGTCAATATGCGCCCCTCACCCGCGATCACGTCCGTGCTCGGTCCAATGTGAAGATCCGGGTGAATACCGTCCATGACATCGGGGTTGCCCGATTTACCGATCGCCACGATCCGGCCGTCACGGACACCGACGTCGCCACGCACGATCCCCCAGTGGTCGAGCACGACCACATTGGTGATGACCAGATCGACAGCGCCCTGATCGCGCGTCGTGAGACCCTGCCCCATGGATTCGCGGATGGTCTTGCCGCCGCCGAAGGCGGATTCGTCACCGCCGTAGCTGAGGTCCTTTTCCACCTCGATCCACAGGTCGGTGTCGCCGAGCCTGACCTGGTCTCCGGCGCTGGGGCCGTATAGGTGAACGTATTCTCGGCGATCGATCTCGCTCATCGCCCCTCCTCGCCTCGGTCGGTTTCATTGGTCTCATCGGCACCGTCGGACTCATCGCTCAAGCGGGCGCGCACCGCGCCCGCACGCGACGGCGCTTCGACCTCGGTCCCGGGCGTACCGAACGGGACCACCGGTTTCGGCTCCCGCTGATGCTTGGGCAGTCGGGAACGCTCGTGGATCTGCAGCCCGGGCACGTACTTGTTGCCCGCCAACGCCACGAGGCCCACAGTCCGGCTCACGCCGGGTTCGAAACGCACCGAGGTTCCGGCGGGAACGTCGAGGCGGAAGCCCTCCACGGCTTCACGATCGAATGTGAGGGCGGGATTGGCGTCGGGAAGATGCAGATGGGAGCCCACTTGGATCGGCCGGTCGCCGTCGTTGACGACGACGATGCTCATGCGCTCCAGATCTCCATTGAGCGCGAGGGAAGTGTCTGATATGGATATTTCGCCCGGAATCATGAAATCGGCTCCGTAATCGTGACGAGTTTGCGTCCATCTGGGAATGTCGCTTCGACCTGGACGTCGGTGAGCATCTCGGGGACGCCCTCCATGACTTCGTCACGGCTCAGCACGTGACGACCCTCCGTCATCAAGTCCGTAACTTTTGCGCCTTCTCGCGCGCGTTCCAAAGCCCAACACGACAGCAACGCGACGGCTTCGGGGTAATTCAGACGCACGCCCCGCCCCCGTCGGTCACGCGCGATCATGCCGGCGACGCTGAGGAGAAGTTTGTCCGTATCCGCCGGTGTGAAATGCATTCGCCCACCTCGCTGCTGGATCAGTCGGCCGATTCTACGCCCAACGTACCCCGCGAAGCCGGATCGTGAACGTCAGCGCGGCGGTGCGGACCTCGGTGCGCCGCCGCTCACGCCAATGCCGCGTTCACTGCCTGCGCGCATAGATCCGCCATCTCGCGAAGCTCGTCCCGCGTGGCGCTGAGGGGCGGTCCTAGCACGATCACGTCCCCGTCGACGCCATCGGCACAACCGGTGGACGAATAGACCAGCAGGCCACGCTCGGCCGCAGCCCGCACGACGTTTTCGACCACTCGCGCCCCGCGCGCGAACGGACGCTTCGTCTGCCGGTCGGCGACCAACTCCACAGCCCACAGCATCCCGATGCCGCGGATGTCGCCGACGGCCGGATGCCGCGCCAAGCCGTCACTCAAATAGTCGCGAAACGCGGGGCCGTTGTCCGCCGCTGCCTCCACAAGACGCTCGCGACGCACAGTCGCCAGCACTGCGCGGCCGACAGCCGCACCCGCCGCATGATGCGAATACGTAAACCCGTGAGTGAAACCGTTGTACGCCAACACATCGTGAACGCGACCGTTGCATATGGCCAGACCGAGGGGCCAATAGCCTG
>DXIM01000179.1 GCA_019112895.1 Candidatus Stackebrandtia faecavium | reverse complement strand
GGCCATCCCTTTTTCCGGCGCGCGTCCGTTCGTTATTGCATGTGGCCGCAGGGGCGGTACTGATTACATCGGCCATTTACATGCCTGGTTATTATCGGGTTGTGCGCCGGCGCCTAGGGTACTGTCTCGGGACTTGACGGGTGTCCCCAATATGGTGAGCGGAATTCAGTGACGCGACAGCAACGCCGAATGTAAGGCGGAGAGGACCATACGATGGCCGACGGCACGACACCTGGTGGTGGACCGCCTCCAAACTGGTCCGGACCTAATCAGGCGCCAGGGGGCCCGTACAGCCAGCCCCGCCAGAATTTTCAGCCACAGCAGCCGCCGCAGCCACAGCAGCCGCCTCGGCCACAGCAGCCACAGCAATGGGCGCATAACGCAGCGAACGACCCGTGGCGCAATCCGACGATGCCGGCCGTGGTGCAGCGCACTCCGCAACCGCAGCTGCCTCCGATTGAACGACCGGAACAGGCAGAGCGTAAGGCCCCGGCACACCTCGCGTTGACTATCAGCATCGCCACGGTCGTGGCGATCTTGGCCGGTGTGTTGAGCGCCTGGGGCGGCCTGCTCATCATGGGTGATGCGACGGGCACCATGGCCACAAGCGACGCATCGAATAAGCCACGCGGCGATTTCCAGGAGATAATCGCCCAGGTGAAACCCAGCGTCGTAACGATCAACGTTGAATCCGGTGACGCCATGGGCAACGGCTCCGGCTGGGTGTATTCCTCGGAGGGGTACATCGTCACCAACGATCACGTGGCTTCGCTCGCCAAGGACGATAGCGACATCAGCGTCCAGCTGGATGACGGTCGCTCGTTGCCGGCGGAAATCGTGGGTAGCGCCAAATCGACCGACATCGCGGTCCTCAAGGTCGACGCCGAGCTGGAGCCGCTGTCGGTGCAGCAGGACACGCCGCAGGTCGGCGATTCCGTGATCGCCGTGGGGAGCCCGTTGGGTCTGGCCAACACCGTTACGGACGGCATCGTCTCGGCCGTGGATCGTCCCGTTGCCGCTGGGGAAAGCGAAGAGGACGCGATGGTCGTTGCGGCGATCCAAACGGATGCCGCCATCAACCCGGGCAACTCGGGTGGGCCGCTGCTGAATTCCAGCGGCGAGGTCATCGGCGTTAACACGCTCATCTACGGCTTCTCGAACGACCAGGGCGAGGCCGGCAGCATGGGGCTCGGTTTCGCGATCTCGATTACGCAGGCCGAGCGTGTGGCGAAGCAGATCATCGATGACGGTAAAGCCACCAAGACCGTGCTGGGAACGGAACTTCAGGAACGGACCTCTTCCAGCAACCCGGGTGCGGTCGTCGATGACGTTCAGAACAACACTCCCGCGGACGATGCGGGCCTGAAAGCCGACGATGTGATCACGAAGTTCAACGACGTGACTTTGACGTCGGAGGTTCAGCTGCAGGCGCTCGTGTTGAAAGCTGCTCCGGGCGATGTCGTGACCTTGACGTACGAGCGGGATGGCAAGGAGAATACCGCGAAGGTTGAGCTCGGCGCCGCTTCTGACTGACCCGGTCGGGGGGTGCCATTCTTTTCGCGAACGCGTAGGCTTCGCACATTGATATGAATTGACATAGGAGCAGATGAATGTTCGACAATCTTGGGTGGCCTGAGATTGCAGCCTTGCTGCTCATCGCACTTTTCATCATCGGTCCAGAGCGGTTGCCGAAGGTTTTGCGTGAGCTCGGGAAGCTGATTCGTAAGATCCGCAGAATGGCGACTGACGCCACAAAGGATATTTCCGAGGAAGTCGGTACCGATATCGACATCACGGATCTGCACCCCAAGACGTTCATTCGTAAGCACGTGTTGAGTGAAGAAGACGAAGAGGTGCTGAAGAACCCGCTCAAGTCGGCGCTCAGCGACATCCAGAAGCAGGCCCAGCCGTTGAAGGATGACCTGAACGAGACGGCCTCGGCAATCAACTCGACGTCGCTGCGCGGCAAGGGTTCGGGCTCGTCCACGACACCGGCGGTGACGTCCGGCTCCGACGACGCGGCGTCCGACAGCAGCGAGGGCGACACCATGGCCGCATCGACGTCTGACGCGGCGCCGAAGGACACAGGAACGGCCGCGCCGACAGGAAGCGCCCGCGACGCGTCGACGTTCGGCGACGCGACCTGACCCCAACCCCGTACTCAACGAAAACCGCGTATGTCACCCGCAGGAACGCTGCGGCGAGACATACGCGGTTTTCGTTTATCCGATAGAAAACTGGATCAGGCTTTTGCCGCCGGGGACAACCCCAACGGTTTTCCGGCGAGGCTTTCGCGGCGGACTGCTAGGCGGTCCGCGATTCCCGTCAGCGCTTGCGATGCGGGACGTTGTGGGTCCTTCACCACGAGCGGTACGCCGTCGTCACCGGCTTCGCGCAGCTGCGGCTCCAACGGGACCTGGCCCAGCAACGGCACGTTCGCGCCGATGCGCTTCGTCAAGGCTTCGGAGACCTGGCCGCCGCCACCGGAACCGAACAGTTCCATGCGCTGCCCGTCCGGGGTCTCCAGCCACGACATGTTCTCGACTACGCCCGTGACGCGCTGATGCGTCTGCATCGCGATGGCCCCGGCCCGCTCGGCGACTTCTGCCGCCGCCACCTGTGGGGTCGTCACGACAAGCAGTTCGGCTCCCGGGAGTAGCTGTGCCACGGAGATGGCGATGTCACCGGTGCCGGGTGGCAGGTCGAGAAGTAGGACGTCGAGTTCGCCCCAGTACACGTCGGCCAGGAATTGCTGCAACGCGCGGTGCAGCATCGGTCCACGCCATACGACCGCAGCATTACCTTTCGTGAACATGCCGATCGAGATCAGTTTGATCCCGTGCGCCTGCGGCGGCATGATCATGTCCTCGACCGCGGTGGGACGTGCCTCGCCAGCGCCGAGCATGCGCGGAACCGAGTGGCCGTAGATGTCGGCGTCCACGACTCCGACCGACAGGCCCCGCGCCTGCAACGCCGCGGCGAGGTTGACGGTGACACTGGATTTACCGACCCCGCCTTTACCGGATGCGACAGCGAACACCCGAGTACGGGAACCGGCCTGGCTGAACGGGATGACCGGTTCGGCGCCTCCTCCTCCGCGCAGACTCGCTTGCAGTTCTTTGCGTTGGGCGTCGGTCATGGTTCCGAAATCGACCGAGACGGATTCGATGCCGTCGACGCTTTGCGCGGCATTGGTGACGTCGGTGCGCAGTGTGTCCTTCAACGGACAACCGGCGATCGTCAACAGGATGCGGATCGCCGCGTGGCTGCCGTCGACGGTCACGTTGTCCACCATGCCGAGTTCGGTGATCGGCCGGTGAATTTCCGGATCCTCGACCTTAGCCAGCTCGGTATGAATGGCCTGCTCAATAGTGGTAGCTGGGGCTGACATGGTCCTATCGTACGTCGTCGTTCACACGGCCTTCAGCAGCCGTTGGGCGGTTGCCTGACTCGTCACGGTGTGACGTCGGAGTCGTTGCCGCCGGGTTCTCCCGGCGTCGGCGCGTTCGGTTCCGTCGGCTCGTCCTGGCTGGGTTGGGTTGGTTCGGAAGGTTCCTGCGGCTCGGTCGGTTCCGGAGCCGGTGGCTGGTCGTCGCTGGGCGTCTGCGACGGCGAGTCCGTCTCGCTTTCTTGCGGTTCGCTCGGTCCGGTTTCCTCGTCGTAGTCGCCGCTGTGCTCGTCGTCCTGCGGTGTTTGTGACGTACTGGAATCGGGCGCGGTCGCGCGATAGAAGGCATTGGCGTCCTTACCGGACAACAGCGCGATCGAGGTCAACGCCACGATGCTGAGCGCGAACACGACACCCGTGGTGATGAGTATGGGGCGCCAGTTCTTCGCCAGCAGTTGCATCTTCTCGCGCCACCACGGTTCCTGGCTCTCCGCGGCGTCGGTGTCCGGTTTCGCGGCCGCTTCGGTCATGGCGTCGGGCACCGACACTTGACCGCGTGCGGTGGTGCCGGCGCTGGTGTTAGCGGCCGGCATGACCTCGGTGGGGCCCGGCTCGGATTGCGCGGGCCGAATCATGGGCTTCGTGGCCCCTGGATCCATGGTGGAATATATTGCGGTCGTGGCAGTGGAGCCTGGAGCCGGCTCGGTCACGGATTCGCGACTCGGCCGCGCGGCGCGCATGTTGACCTTGCGGATCTTGTCTTTCGTGCTGTTGATGGAACGCACATACAGCACGGTCGTGATGGAGGAGACCAGGCTGATGACGCCGACTCCGATCACGGTCCCGTAGACGCCCAACAGGGTCGCGACGATAGCCGCCGTCGTCGAGGCCCCTGTCGCCGCGGCGACCTGAAGCATGTTGACTCGGTTACCGTCGTCATTTTTCTTGTCATCAGGAGCGTTCACGCGGTCGCCACCGCTCATCGTTCCCCCCGAAGATCAATACCGCCAACCCACCTCAAGAATGCACCGCAACCACCTTGGCTGCCAGCGAGTGTGCGGGGGTTCACCACGTGCATGGTGGCGAAGACATCATTCCCGATGCCGCGTGGTTTCTGTCCCGGAAGTTTGGTTTTCGTTCAGCCGATTCAGTTCGGCGCGCACGAAATCCCGAGTCGCGACGTCGTTGATAGCGATGCGGAGCGCGGCGATTTCGCGAGCGAGAAATTCGGTATCCGCTTTGGCCTCCTCGGCGCGGCGTCGATCGGCGTCGGTCGTGACACGATCGCGGGCGTCCTGTCGGTTTTGCGCCAGCAAGATCAGCGGCGCCGCGTACGAGGCCTGGGTCGAGAAGAACAAGTTGAGCAGGATGAACGGGTACGGGTCCCACGCAAAACCGAACAGGCCAACGAGGTTGAGCGTCACCCAGGCCACCACGAACACGCTCATGTAAACCAGGAAGCTCGCCGTACCCATGAAGCGGGCGAAGCGTTCCGCGAAGGCGCCGAAGGACTCCGCATCGACCGTGGGTATCGGGAGCCTGCGGCCGGCGTGCGGCCGATCCAGACGGCGGGAACTATCACGCATGATGACTGCCTCGCCAATCGCTGGGGAGCAGGTGGTCCAGGACGTCGTCGACAGTCACGGCGCCAATGAGTCTTCCGGAACTGACGACTGCGAGCGCGACGAGGTCGTATGTGGCCAGCCGTCGCGTGACATCGGCCAATGAAAGGTGCGGATCGATCGGATCGATGTCGGTATCTATGCACGTGGCCAGCAACGCGCTCGGCGGTTCCCTCAGCAGGCGCTGGAAATGCGCCACCCCAAGGTATGGCCCCGTGGGAGTCGCAGTGGGGGAGCGGGTGACGAAAACCTGCGCGGCGATGGCGGGTGGTTCCGGTGCGTGTCGGATCGAGGCCAAGGCGTGCGCAACGGTCGCGTCCGGCGGCAGGATTATCGGTTCGCTGGTCATGATGGCCCCGGCGATGCCCGGCGCATACCTCAACAGGCGTTGGACCGGTCCCGCGTCCTCCGGACCCATGAGTTCCAGGAGAGTCCGCTTTTCGCTGCTGCCCAGGTTGTTCAGAACATCGGCGGCATCATCGGGGTCCATTTCGGTGAGGACGTCGGCGGCGCGCTCCTGACTGAGCGACCGAACGAGTTCCATCTGGTGGGCTTCGGGAAGTTCCTCGACGACATCCGCGAGTCGGTCATCGTCGAGCGCCTCCGTAAGCGCACGCCGGCGATGGATGGGCAGGTCCTGCATCATGTTGGCGAGGTCGGCGGGACGCAGGTTCTCGGTGGCGGACAACAGACTCGCGGCGCCCTGGGCGTCGTCGTCACGTTCCAGGAGACCCGAGACGTCTTTCCAGTCGAGCTCGCGCAGTTGAGCCCGTCGCGCGAAACGGGATGCGCGTTGGCGCGCCGCAACGCGGCACAGATACCAGTACTCGTCGCGGTCGAGTTCCATGGCGATGTCGACCGTTTCGGCCTGGACCGCTGGGGCCTCCGAGGTATCGACGGTAATGACCCGGTCCAACAGTTCGCCGATCACCATGGTCTCGCCCGGGCGGCTGGAGAATTTCCGCAGGTTCAAGGTTCCCGTCGACAGCACGACGCGGCCAGGGTCGATGGAGGTCACGCGGCCCATCGGGATGAAGATGCGCCGAAAAGCATGCAGTTCTGCGACGATACCGACCACGCGTGGTCTCAACTGACTTCCGGAGGGGTGGTCGCGCGCATGGGCCACGACGTCGGATACGCGTCCGACCCGGTCGCCGTTGGGGTCGTATATCGCCGTGCCTGCCAGTGCCGCGATATAAACCCGCGTCAGTGTGGTTGCCACATGGTCACATTAACGGTTTTATGAAGCTGGACCGCCTGTCTCGACGCCGCCGGGGCGGGCTTGTACGGTATTCGGATGCTGCGCTACGAGATCGTGGACGTCTTCACTGCCCGCGCATTCACCGGCAATCCTTTGGCTGTCGTACTCAATGGCCACGATCTGACCACCACGCAGATGCAGGCAATAGCTGGGGAGTTCAACCTCTCGGAGACGGTGTTCGTGCTTCCCCCGACGGACGACGCGACGTACCGAGTCCGGATTTTCACCCCGAACACCGAGCTGCCGTATGCGGGGCATCCGAGCATCGGCACAGCCGTCACGTTGGCGCGACGGGGCGATATACCGCAGGGCAATGTTTTGCAGGAATGCCGAGACAGCGTCTTTCCCGTGACCGTCGAAGGCGAGTTCGCGACCCTGTCTGGTGCGACGCCAAGCGTCGGCGAGCGCGTTGACCCGGCCGGTCTACTCGAGATGGCGGGTCTGGAGCCGAGCGACCTCGCTGGCACCCCGATGCGGGCCAGCGCAGGGCTCGAATTCACTTATCTGCCGGTGAAGCCTGATGCCGTGGGGCGCGCATCGCGCCATTCGCATTCGGAATTCAGCGAGGTCTATGTTTTCTCGTATGACAGCGAACGTCGTGTCGTGCATGCGCGGTTGTTCGACCGGGATCTGGGTATCGGCGAGGACCCGGCGACCGGTTCCGGTGCTCTCGGTCTGGGCGCGTACCTGGCGGAGGTCGGCGCCGTTTCGGATGGTTCGACGACTTACGTCGTCGAACAGGGTGCCGAGATTAAGCGCCCCTCACAGCTCGAATGCACTGTGGACGTTAAGGGCGGTCGTGCGCGGTCGGTGCAGGTGCGGGGGCAGGCGCTGTTGGTGGCGCGCGGCGAACTGCTGACCCTGCCATAGTGCCGCGGTAGCGGCGACGACCCGCCCCCGAAGCACGCAATATCGCTGCAGCTAGGGTGGGCATTGTGTCTGTAATTGTGCGAATTGGCACTCGCGCGTCCCCCATGGCGATGTCTCAAGCCGGTCAGGTCGCGGCGACGCTGAATAAACTCGATGATTCCGTTACGGCCGAGGTCGTGCCGTTCACGACGACAGGTGACCGGTGGATGGGGCCACTGTCGGAACTGGGTGGCAAGGGCGCCTTCACCAAAGAGGTCGATTCTGCGCTGCTCGACGGGCGCTGCGATGTCTGCGTGCATTGCGTCAAGGACATCCCGGGCGACCAACCGTTGCCGGACGGAACTTTGATCGCCGGCTACGCCCCGCGCGACGACGTCCGCGATGCCGTCATTCAGCCCGAAGGACTGAGCCTGGCATCACTGCCCGACGGCGCCCGTGTCGGGACGTCGTCGCCACGGCGTACGGCGCAGCTCGCGCTGCATTGGCCCAACTTGCGTCCGGTACCGGTGCGCGGTAACGCCAACTCGCGGCTGGCGAAACTGGATGCTGGTGACTTCGACGCCCTGATCTTGGCGGTCGCGGGTCTGGAACGAATCCAGTTGACGGAGCGCATCACCGAGATCCTCGATACCGACACGATGCTGCCCGCGGTGGGGTCCGGCACCTTGGCCCTGCAATGCCGCACGGACGACACCGTGACGCGTGACCTGGTTGAGCGGATCAACCACGAACCGACTCAGCGGCGCACGGACGCTGAACGCACGATGCTTCGCCTCTTGCAGGGGCATTGCCATTCCCCGATCGGCGGTTACGCCGTCATCGAGAGCGAAGACCGTATGAGCCTGCAGGGACGAGTCATGTCGCCAGACGGCACGACGTTTCTGGAGGCGCGCAGTTCGCACCACGATCCCGAGGTTTTGGGAACGACCGTCGCCGATGACCTGTTGAAGCAGGGGGCGCGTGACGTGATCGAGAAGTTTTAGGTCTTGCGTCGTTTGACACGGTGCAGCCGAAACGGTTGACGCGTTGCGGTCGTCGCCGGCGTTGGCACCATCTCAGCCGCCAGCGCTGTGTCCGGTAGTTGGTCGCCCGCCGTCATCGCGGCGGTGGGCACGAGCCGGTAGATGGCGTTGTGCTCGGCCCAACGTTGTTGGGTGTCGCCGACCGCGTTGAGTCGTTTGGCGGCCAATGCGGCGGCCACTTCCGTCCATGTTTCGGTTCCGGGCACAAGCTTGTTGACGGTGGCGGAGAACGTCACTATCCGGCCGCCGTGGTCGCCCCTGCAGGTGACGGAGCATTTTTCTACGTCGCCGAGGCCCGGGTCGGGTTGTTCCGCGGGGCCACACACGACACAAACAGCGTCAGCCGACCACGTGCACCACATGGCACGTGGTGGTGTCGGTGCGACTTCGACCCACACGATCGATGCCTTCTTTGTGGCTTCGACGATCAACGGCGGCAGTGGCTCATTCATGGCGCGTCGATTCGGTTCCGGGGCGGTCGGGAATGGAGATTCACCGTCGAGTAGCGCTCGGCGCGCATCCTTTCCGGCCATTGTGTGTGATTCCATCCGCCTTTGCGCAGCAGCGCCGCGACGAACTGTTCGGGTTGCGGCATCTTCTCCCATACCGAGGGTAGGAACGTCGCGCGTTGTCCTGCGTGTTTTAGGGTCAGGCCGTCGACGCCCGGGCGCAACTGTGCGCATAGCGAGTCGAAATCATCGGCACGCAACGATTCGGGCTGGGACAGGATCGACACCGAAACGCTGAGCCGCGGCCATTCTTCGGTGCGCAGCGGCGACATCCTGGGGTCGTGCGTGGCTTTGCGGGCGTTCTTGACGATGTCGGCGTACATCGGCAGCAACGCCGCCAACGTGCCGATACAGCCCCGCAAGTGGCCGTTGACCTGCAGCGTCACGAAGGTGGCAATGGGCTCGGCCATCGATTTGGTGACGTATTCATCCGAAGTGATGCCCTCGAGCAGGGCCTTGGGCTCCGTTGGCGATTCGGTGAGTACAGCGTGAACGGTCGCGACGGCCAAGTCGACCGCTGCTTGGTGAACGCTGTCGCTCGTTTCGGCACACACGCCACGATCGTGACACATGAAGGTACTCAAGCGGCGTGAGAGCTTAACCGTATTTTCCGTGCGAAACTTGAGTAATGGACTCGATGCGTCGCACAAATCAGCAAGACTCGGACGTCTTGTTGCATCCGACAATGCAAAGGGCGCAACACGAAGACGTCGACAGTCTTAAGGGCAGGGTTGCGTTGGTGACCGGCGCCGGTAGCCCCGACGGTATCGGCGCCGCGGTCGCGCGCCGCCTACGTGGGGCCGGGGCCGAAATCATTCTGGTTTCCACAACAAAACGCATCCACGAACGTGCCGCCGAGGTCGACGGCACCGGGTTCGTCGTCGATTTGACCGAGGATGCTGAGGTGGCGGGCCTCGCCGACGCGATATCGGACCAGATTGGTGAAGTGGATGTCCTCGTCAACAACGCGGGCCTGGCGTCGAAGACGGGGCCGGCCGTGTTGCGTCCCGTTGCACAGCTTTCTTATGCCGAATGGCAGAACGAGGTCGACCGTAACCTCGCCACCAACTTCTTGGTGAGCCGTGCTTTCGTGCAGGGTATGGCTGAGCGCGGTTGGGGACGTGTCGTCAATATGGCTGCCACCGCCGGTGTCGTCAATGGCGTACCCGCGGAGGCCGCGTACGCCGCGGCGAAGGCCGGCGTGACCGGCTTGACGCGCGCCCTGTCGATGGAATTGGTCGCCGATGGCGTGACGGTGAACGCCGTGGCGCCGGGCCTGATACGTACCGGCTCCTCGACGGTCCCGGAACTGCAGCGCGGTCTCGACATGCCGATCGGTCGCCCCGGCACGCCGGACGAGGTCGCGGCAGCCGTCGCGTTCCTGTGTTCGCCGTCCGCCGGTTACATCACCGGGCAGGTACTTGTCGTCGATGGTGGCGCGGGAATCCGCGCATGACGGAATGCAGCGATACCATCACTTAATGGATGCGACGGGGAAGTTTCTGTACGACGGAGACTGCGCATTTTGTCAACGGTGCGCGCAGTTTTTGGAACGCCGTGCACATGCCGAGGTCAAGATTTTGCCGTGGCAGTCGGAAAACCTTTCGGTACTGGGCATTGACAAGGCCGACTGCGAATACGCGGTGCAGTGGGTCGCGATCGGGGAACCGATCTCCGCTGGCCCGGACGCGATCTCGCAGGTACTGCGGCACTCTCCCAGGTGGTGGTGGCGCGCCGTCGGTTCGGTCTTGAGCTGGCGAGTGGTGCGTCCTCTCGCCTGGCCGGTATACGAATTCATTGCGCGTCACCGGCACCGGATCCCGGTGGGGTCCGGGCGATGCGCGGTACCGCCGCGCTAGCGAGATGGTCGGAGGCGAGCCGGTGAGCGCGGCGTTATTCCGGGTGTGGAGAATTATCCGCTATGGGATCACGCGATCGAGTGAGCACGCCGCATGACTGAAGAGGTGGGCGTCGGACCCTGGGAGGGCGAATGGCCTCGCGGCGACCATTACGACCCGGAACTTCTGCGCGAAGGCGATCGGCGCAACGTCGTCGACCGGTATCGGTATTGGACGCGTGAGGCGATCATCGCTGACCAGGACTCGTCTCGCTTTCCTTACGCTGTCGCGATAGAAAACTGGCAGCACGACTTCAATATCGGCACTGTGGTGCGCAACGCGAACGCGTTCGGCGCCCATTCGGTGCACATCGTCGGCAAACGCCGCTGGAATAGGCGTGGCGCGATGGTGACCGATAGATATCAGCACGTGTACCACCACGAAACGATTTCGTTGTTGTTGGAATGGGCCGCCGACCGAGACTGGCCGGTGGTCGGGATCGATAACCTTCCCGGCTGCGTGCCGCTGGAGTCCACGACGTTGCCGCGGGAATGCGTATTGCTGTTCGGGCAGGAGGGGCCGGGGCTTTCCGCCGAGGCTCGTCATGCCTGCGATCGTGTGTGTTCGATTGCCCAGTTCGGATCGACTCGGTCGATTAATGCGGGGGTCGCCAGCGGCATCGCGATGCACGCTTGGGTGCGCGAGTACGTTACTTTCGGCGCCGAAAAGGTGACGGAAATCTGACACGAGGGCTGTCGGCCCTGTGTGTGCAGCGCAATCGGTCTGTGCTCGCTAACGTCATGTGTCCGTTATGTCATGTTTTATATGGATTGCGTGCGGAGTTCCGCTTGATGCTTAAGGTGCGCTTGCGACGAAATACCGCTAGCCTAGATTGGTGAAGCCCGTCGAAAGGGAACGCTGTGGTCGTAGGTTGTACGAGTGACATCGGGCCTCGCGGCGCGTTTTGCGCGGTAGGCTACGTGTTGCTTGCGGATCAGGACGAACGCCGCGACAGCAGACATGACGGTCGTCATGATCCAGTACAGACACTATGGGAGGGGGTTCGCCCGACATGAAAAAGGTGCTGACTTGGGGAGGTGTCGCCTTCCTGGTCTTCTTCATCGCCTTTAGGCCCGAAAGTGCCGGCAACGTTGTTTCGACGATCGCCGGGACGATTGGCGCGATTGGTGCTGGTTTCGCATCGTTCATCTCGAACCTCGTTGCCTGACCTGTTATGGACGGCCAAGACAAAGTCGGCGGTGATCCAGAATCGCGGGTCACCGAACCGATCGAGCCTCCTAGTCCTCGTCCACCGTACGAGGAGAGCCAACCGCCCGACCTTGGCGAAGACGACCTGCAAGGCTTCCGTTTCGACTCATCCGGGATGCCGGTCGGTCCGAGCAACCTCCCGGTCCCTGACGTCCCCTCGCCACTGGCGGCCCGGTACCTGTTCCCCACCGAGAAGTATCGGGGTGAATGGCGACGCCACTGGGTGCACCTGATGCCGGTGATCATCGTGGGTGTGTTGGCGACGTTTATTGGTGGCTATGTTGTCGGTTTGATCGTTAAGTCTGGTAACTCGCCAGCTATGACGGCCGTGATCCTTGTCTACAGTCTGGTGATCGCGTGGGGCCTGTGGCGGGCTGCCGACTGGTATTTCGACCGCTTCATTTTGACGAATAAGCGGGTCATGGTCATCAACGGCATCATTACTCGCAAGGTCGCGATGATGCCACTGTTGCGTGTCACCGACATGAAGTACGAACAATCACCGTTGGGTCGGATGATGAACTACGGCAGCTTCGTGATGGAATCCGCCGGTCAGGACCAGGCTTTGCGCGAAGTGAAGCACCTGCCCGATCCGAACGAGCTCTACCTGCAGATCTGCGAAGAGATGTATGAGCCCGAGGCGGTTGAGGAACGCAACGAAGTCGACGAAAGCCTGGACGATGAGCTGCAAGGCTCCGATAACGTCCGCGGCGGCGACGCGTAAGCCACGTCGGGTTCTGCACGCCGCAGGTCTTTTCTCCTCCTAAATGTCTCGCGTCCGCTGAAGCCCATTCCTGGGTTTCGGTGCGGCGCGAGTTTTCGTTCGTTATCACATGACTCGCCGCTGCGCATTCGCGCGAAGCGCCCGCAGGTATGTCGGATTGCCGACGCTTTACTGTCCGTGTGTGGTTATTGTGCGGGAGGCTGTTTGCAATACCTCGTAAAGCGGATAGCGTGCAGTTCAAGGTGACCGTCGAGATAGAGGTGAGGAGGGGCAGCCATGACTTCACAAGAACCAGGCATGGTCGAGCACCAGGCCGAATCACTTGTGGGACGTTTGCTGGTCGCCACCCCCGCCTTGCAGGATCCGAACTTCGAGCGCACTGTCGTTTTGTTGGTGAGTCACGAATCGGCGGGAGCCCTCGGCGTCGTTTTGAACCGTGCCACTGAAGTGCCCGTCGCAGAAGTATTGGGCGATTGGTGCGAACTCACTCAAGAACCTGCGGTGTTGTTCGAGGGCGGACCGGTGCAGCCGGAGGCTGCGATCGCGCTCGGGTGGATCCGTAACGACGCCGGCCAGCCGTCGTGTTTCAAACCGTTTCTCGGACGTCTGGGGACGCTGGACCTGTCGGCCGACCCGGAACCGCTGAACGGTTCGCTCGAAGGCATGCGCGTCTTCGCCGGTTATGCCAGCTGGGAATCCGAGCAGCTGTCCGACGAGATCAACGACGGTGCCTGGATGGTCTTCGATTCGCTACCGGGCGACCCGTTTGATTCGCGGCCCGAAGACCTGTGGTCGATGGTGTGGCGCCGGCAAGGTGGCCTCACCGGTGCCGTGGCCATGTACCCGGCGGACCCGAGTCACAACTGATCCGCGCGGCAATTGTGGCGATAGAACGTGTCGCGGGACCGCCCACGGCTGGGCGCCCGCGACATCGTCGTTCGTGTTAGCGGATCCCTTCGAAAAGGTCGGTCTCGGTCGCCGAGGTTTCGACGTGTGATTTCACCAGCTCGTAATCCTCAGTCGGCCAGGCTTTCTGCTGGATCTCCATGGGCACACGGAACCAGCCGCCATCGGGGTCCACCTGCGTGGCGTGCGCGCGCAAAGCGTCGTCCCGCACGGGGAAGTACGATGCGCATTCGATTCGCGTGGTGACGCGCTTGCCCTTGTCGTTGGTCCAGTCCCGGTTCTCGAGCCATTTGTCGTATGGAGATTCCATGCCTTCGGCAAGCAGCGCCTCGTGGAGGGCCAGCATGCGGGCACGCCCGAAGGAGATCTGGTAGTAGAGCTTCAACGGCTGCCAGGGTTCGCCGAATTCCTGGTACCTGTCGCCGTCGCCGGCCGCCTCGAACGCTTCCATGCTGACCTGGTGGGTCTTGATGTGGTCCGGGTGGGGGTACCCGCCGTCTTCGTCATAGGTGGTGACGACGTGCGGTTTGAATTCACGCATGATCTTGACCAGGGGAGCGGTGGCCACTTCGAGGGGTTCATTGTAGAAGCAGTCTTCGGGGAGAGAAACATCCGAATTGGGCAGCCAACCGTCCGGTAGGCCAGAATCGACAAATCCGAGCCAAGACTGTTTGACTCCAAGAATTTCGCGTGCGCGCTCCATTTCTTTCGCCCGGACATTCGCCATGTCCCGCCAAATCTCCGGCCGATCCATTTTGGGATTCAGGACGCTGCCACGTTCTCCACCAGTACACGTCGCGACGAGGACGTCGACGCCTTCCGCGGCGTAACGCGCCATCGTCGCCGCGCCTTTGCTCGACTCGTCATCGGGATGAGCGTGCACGCACATCAAACGCAGTTGCTTCGTCACAGTTGCTACCTTCGTGTTTCGGGTATGGCTTAAGATCTCAGGTGATTGATACCAGCAGTCGGTTGTTGTAACCGTCTGCCAGAATCAATTCTTCCCGACATGAACGAAAACTAGCGAGAAAAAGGCGAGCAGGATGGATGAGACACGCACCACTGATGTGCGCTTCCCTCCTGGTCGCTACGGCCGTCGCCGTGAAGGCGGCAAGCCCTCGAAGTTGCTCGTCGGCGGCGCTGCCAGCGTTTTCTTGATTGGCGGGGTTGCCATCGGGTTGTCGATGTACAACCAGTACGGCGGTATGGACTACACCGGTGATGTCGTGGCATTCGATACGGATGAGCGACATGTGACCGTGACCTTCGATGTGCATAAACCCGAAGGTGCCGACGCCACTTGCGTGGTTCGAGCCCGTTCAAAGGACGGGGCGCAGGTTGGCAATGCCGAAGTCTCTATTGAGGCGGAGGAGCCGTCTGTGAGGGTGACGTACACCCTTGAAACCTCCGCCAAGCCGGTCACCGGTGAGTTGCTGCGTTGTTATCCCACGTAATTAGCATTCGCGTTTCTGGGCGTTACGCTGGTAGTTTGTCTATATAACGGACAACGGCAATACGCCCCCATTCTCCGTATTTATTTGTCCATTATCCAATACTTCCGTCCGGAGGTTGCAACCGTGTCTACGTCTGCGAATAGCCCAAAGGGCGCTTGGCTGTCACCCGAAGCCCACGATCGGCTCACGGCCGAACTGCAAGAGCTCATTGCGGGTCGGCCAGCTATGGCTGCCGAGATCAACGAGCGGCGAGAGGAAGGTGACCTTCGCGAAAACGGCGGGTATCACGCCGCAAAGGAAGAACAGGGCAAAATGGAGGCGAGGATTCGCTACCTGGAAGACCTCCTGCGCACCGCCCAGGTGGGCGAGGCCCCATCAGCTCGCGAGGTTGCTGCCGGAAACGTGGTCACGATCGCGTTCGATGGTGACCCGAATGACACCGAGACTTTCCTGTTGGGTTCGCGCGAGATCTCCGCCACGACGGACATGACGGTCTACAGCCCGGAATCGGCGCTCGGTGCGGCGATCCTGGGCCACGTCGAAGGCGACACCGTCACCTACATGGCGCCCTCCGAGGTCGAGCTCAAGGTTGTTGTGCTCAAAATCGAACCGTTCACGGGATGACGCCCGACGCTACATCGATGCGAAACGGCCCGGAAAGTTCCGGGCCGTTTCGCATGTTCTGAGGCTTGAGCCGGATGGCATGATCGTTG
The DNA here is from genome assembly GCA_019112895.1 of Candidatus Stackebrandtia faecavium. Classification (GTDB taxonomy): domain Bacteria; phylum Actinomycetota; class Actinomycetes; order Mycobacteriales; family Micromonosporaceae; genus Stackebrandtia; species Stackebrandtia faecavium. Next base: position 39,545 of record DXIM01000179.1, on the reverse strand, counting down.
CTATGACGTCGCTTGTCACCGTTGAAGAAATACGCGCGGCACGTGAGACCTTGGCGCAGATGGCGCGCACGACTCCGTTGTTTCGCGCCAAGGGCCTCGACCCGAAACTGGGCGCGGTTCACTACAAATGCGAGAACCTTCAACGAGCCGGCGCGTTCAAGGTTCGCGGAGCATACGTGCGCATGAGTCGACTGTCGGCGCAGCAGCGGCAGGCCGGTGTGGTGGCCGCAAGCGCCGGTAACCACGCCCAGGGTGTCGCTGTGGCGGCGCGTGAGCTTGGCATCCGCGCCACAGTATTCATGCCGACGGGGGCCCCGTTGCCTAAGGTGGCCGCCACCCGAAGCTACGGAGCCGAGGTGGAACTTGTCGGCGCCACAGTCGATGAATCGTTGGCCAGGGCGAAGGCTCATGCCGCCGATACCGGCGCCGAGTTCATCCACCCCTTTGACCATCCGGATGTGATCGCGGGCCAAGGAACTGTCGGCCTGGAGATCCTCGAACAGTCCCCGCAAGTCAAGAACATCGTGGTGGGTGTCGGTGGAGGTGGCCTCGTCTCCGGGATCGCCGCGGCCGTAAAGGCGACCCGGCCGGACGTCAAAGTGGTGGGAGTGCAGGCCGATGGCGCTGCCGCATTCCCGTCGTCGTTGCGGCATGGCAGGCCCGTCGGGCTGACTGATGTGACCACCTTGGCCGACGGTATCAAGGTCAAGCGCCCCGGCGAGGTGACGTTTACTCATGTGGATGCGCTCGTCGACGAGGTCGTCACTGTGTCCGATGAAGACATATCGCGGGCCGTGCTGCTGCTGTTGGAGCGCAATAAGATCTTGTGTGAACCCGCAGGTGCCGTGGGGGTCGCGGCCCTGCAGTCGGGCGCCTTCCATCCGGAGGATGACACCGTGGTTGTCCTATCCGGTGGAAATATCGACCCGCTGTTGTTGCTTCGCATCATCGAACACGGCCTGGCTGCCTCGGGTCGCTTCCTGCGCTGCACCGTGCGCTGCCCCGACCGTCCTGGCGCGCTGGCGTCGATCCTGAGTCTCGTAGCCGACCGCGGCGGCAACGTTGTCGATGTGGTCCATCGGCGGCACGATCCGAGTCTGCGTGTCGGTGAGGTCGCGGTCGCGCTGTCGGTCGAAACCCGCGGGGAAGATCATGCGGCCCATCTCGGGCAGGCGCTACGGGACGCGGGGTATGCCTTGTCCGGTTGGGACGCAAGCGCACACTAGAATCTCCGCCGTGCGACAGCTTGAAGAGATCCTCGATAAGGGTTGGGCCAAGGCCCTCGAACCAGTGGCCGGCGACATCTCGGCCATGGGCAAGTTCCTGCGGGAGGAAATCGCCGCCGGTCATTCGTATCTGCCGGCAGGAGACCACGTCCTGCGCGCGTTCACCCAGCCGTTCGATGACGTTCGGGTACTGATCGTCGGGCAGGATCCCTATCCCACACCGGGGCATGCGATAGGTCTCAGTTTCGCGGTCGCTCCCGACGTTCGGCCCTTGCCCAAGAGCCTGGTGAACATCTTCAACGAGTATCGGGACGACCTGGGACACCCACTCCCGGCCAATGGCGATCTGACTGCCTGGGCTGATCAGGGCGTCTTGCTGTTGAACAGAGCGTTGACAGTGCGTCCCGGTCAGTCGGCTTCTCACCGGGGCAAAGGGTGGGAGAAGGTCACGCAACAGGCGATCGAAGCGTTGGCTGCGCGGGGTGGTCCACTCGTGGCGATCCTGTGGGGGCGCGATGCGCGTAACTTGAAGCCACTGCTGGGGTCCGTGCCGTGTATCGAATCCCCGCACCCGAGCCCGTTGTCGGCGCGTTCGGGCTTTTTCGGTTCGCGTCCGTTCAGCCGCGCGAACGCGCTGTTGGCGCAGCAAGGCGGGGAGCCGGTGGACTGGCGTTTGCCGGCATGACCGGCGACCAGAGCTGATTGGGTGCGCACAGCAGAGTAGCCTGGTCGTTGTGATCGAGATCTTGGCCGAAGAAGGCGTTAACAATTTCGGCGACACCCGTGGCGGTGGCCTCGCTGGCCCGACGGGCCTGTTCATCATTTTGGTGTTGGCAATCGCGATCGTTTTCCTGATCCGCAGCATGAACAAGCGGCTACGCCGTTTGCCCGCCGAGTTCCCGAATCAGGACGTGGCGCATGCGTCCGACGACATGACGATGAACCATAGCGATACTTCCGATACGAGTCACGGCAACGCTTCCGACAGCGGCAGCTCGGATTCTTCTTCCGACTGACCGCAACTCGTCAACGCGAACCCTGCACCCGTTTGAGTGAAATCACTCGGGGCAGGGTTTTTTGCGGTCTAGCGAGGTTCAAGTAATTGTCGGCATCGTGTAATCTTGTAAGCAAGAATACGGCTTATCGCGCGATTCATCGCTGCCATCATCAAAGGGAGTTCGGCATGCATAACCGTGAAGCCACTGGCAGTTGGCGATACGCAGAAGCACCGGAGGCCGCCGATGCCGCCGGTTGGATAGGGGGGCGAGTCCCGGACGATTGGTTCACGGGACTGCCGGAGATATCGGCCGACCGGGACGAATTGATCATCATCGGGACGCTCGAGCCTCCGACATACGAGCCCGACGCCACGGATGCCGACCGGGCCGCGGCCGAGGAAGGGCGCATCAGCAGGTTCCGTGAGGCGACACGCGATCAGCGCATCCAGATCGCACAGCAGATTCAGCACCGGTACCAGCGCCGCGCGAGCTGGGGAGCTCAATGCGGCGGAACGAAGATCGTATTCACGCATCAAACGGTGCCCGTCATGTCGCGCCTGCGGCAGCCTGAACGTCGTGTGCTCGACACTCTTGTGGATTCCGGGGTTGCGCGGTCACGTTCGGACGCGCTCGCCTGGTGTGTGCGGCTCGTGGGGGAGCATGCTGATTCGTGGCTGTCCGAGTTGCGTACCGCGATGTCCGGCGTTGACGAGTTGCGTCGTAAAGGACCGGACATCACGTGAAGTGATTTGCAAGTTGTGAACGCCGTTCGTGCGCGAAAGAGGGGAGCGCACGAACGGCGTTACTGTATTTATGGTGGTTTCGTGCGCATAATTGCGTGTAAATGCGCGATCATGTGCCAGTTTTCGCCGAAAACTGCGCGCGTAGTCAGTCCAGGCGCGGGTCGATCGGTTTTGTGCGGCTTTGTCCCGTTCTTTAGTGTTTGCGACATAGCCCACAGGCATACGCTGGCTTCGATTCACGCCGCGGGCACACGCGCCCAGCGTTCGCGTGCCAAACCACCGCCGCCGTTAACAAAGGAGCAAGCGAATGAGCGCATCGGTCGCGATTCCGGGACTAGACGCAGCGCCTACAGGGCATAAGCGACTGCTTTCCTGGGTGAAGCAGATGGCCGAGCTAACCACTCCCGACCGGGTGAGGTGGTGCGACGGTTCGCAAGATGAATGGAACGAGCTCACCGACCAACTCGTCCAGGCCGGGACGCTGGTGAAACTGAACGAGGAAAAGAAACCGAACTCGTTTTGGGCACGGACTGACCCCACAGACGTCGCACGGGTCGAAGGTCGCACTTTCATTTGCAGCGTCGACGAATCCGACGCGGGCCCCACCAACAACTGGATGGCGCCGGAAGAAATGAAGCAGACGATGACGAAGTTGTACGACGGCTGCATGCGCGGCCGCACAATGTATGTCATCCCGTTTTGCATGGGTCCGCTGACCGCGGAAAGCCCGATGTTCGGCGTCGAGATTACCGACTCCGCCTACGTTGCGGTCAGTATGCGCATCATGGCGCGCATGGGCAGCCACGTCCTGGAAGCGATGGGCGACAACGCCGACTTCGTTCCCGCGATGCATTCGGTCGGTGCACCGCTGGTAGACGGCCAAGATGACGTCGTGTGGCCATGCAGCGAAACCAAGTACATCTCGCACTTCCCGGAGACCCGGGAGATCTGGTCGTACGGCTCCGGCTACGGCGGTAACTCGTTGCTGGGCAAGAAGTGTTATTCGCTGCGCATCGGTTCCGCCATGGGACGCGATGAAGGCTGGCTCGCCGAGCACATGCTGATCCTGCGGCTCACGAGCCCAGAAGGCAAGGTCTACCACGTCACCGGGGCCTTCCCAAGCGCGTGCGGCAAGACGAACCTGGCCATGCTCGAGCCGACGATCCCGGGCTGGAAAGTCGAGACCCTGGGCGACGACATCGCCTGGCTGCGTTTCGGTGATGACGGCCGCCTGTACGCGGTCAACCCGGAGTACGGCCTGTTCGGTGTCGCTCCCGGTACCGACTACAAGACCAACCCGAACGCGATGCGCACGATCGAGAAAGGCAACTCGCTGTTCACCAACGTCGCGCTGACCGACGACGGTGACGTCTGGTGGGAAGGCATGGGAGAACCACCCGCCCACTTGACCGACTGGAAAGGCCGAGACTGGACGCCTGATTCGTCCGAGCCTTCGTCTCACCCGAACAGCCGTTTCTGCACGCCGATCAAGCAGGTCCCCATCTTGGCGGACGCGTACGAGGACCCTCAGGGTGTCCCTATCGACGCCATGCTGTTTGGTGGTCGGCGCGCGACGACGATTCCGCTGATCAGTGAGTCGCGTGACTGGGTGCACGGCGTGTTCCAGGGCGCCACGTTGTCGTCGGAGACGACCGCCGCGGCGACCGGCAAGGTCGGTGTCGTGCGTCGTGACCCCATGGCGATGCTGCCGTTCATCGGCTACAACGCCGGTGACTATTTCCGTCACTGGATCGAAATGGGCAAGGGTGCCGACGGGGCCGGTGAGACCGATAAGTTGCCGAAGATCTTCTACGTCAACTGGTTCCGTCGCGGCGGCGACCGGCGTTTCCTGTGGCCAGGTTTCGGCGAAAACAGCCGTGTCCTGAAGTGGGTCGTGGAACGCCTCGAAGGTAAGGCTGAAGCCGTTGAGACCCCGGTCGGCCTGGTGCCGAAGCCGGAATCGCTCGACCTTGACGGGATCGACGTCGATCCCGAGGACCTTGCCGCGGCGCTGAAGGTCGATGTCGACGAATGGCGCGAGGAGATCCCGCTGATCACCGAATGGTTCGAGAAGTTCGGCGATAAGCTTCCGGGCGTTTTGTGGACCGAACTCGATGCGCTGAAGGCCCGTTTGGGCGTTACCAGCTAAATCAGGTGGGCTGTCTGGCCGAGACGACCGAGTATGGTCGCCGGCCAGGCAGCCCGCTAGGCTTACATGCTGTGGCGATGCGTGACCTCCTCTACAAAGTCTACGAAAAAAGGCTGGCTGAAAAGCTGGCCGACCGACCGCTACCCCAACATGTCGGTGTGATCGTCGACGGCAACCGGCGCTGGGCACGCGACATGGGTTTCGTCAATCCGAAGGACGGCCACCTCGAAGGTGCGAACCATGTCAAGCGGCTGCTGGGCTGGTGCGACGACATGGGCATCAGCCACGTGACGATATGGCTGTTGTCGACAGAGAACCTGTCCCGGCCGGCGGACGAACTGGATCCGTTGCTGCAGATCATCGCCGACCTGGCGGTGGAACTGGCGGCTGATGGCCAGCCGTGGCAGCTGCGCACCGTGGGGGCGCTCGACATGCTTCCGACGCGGCACGCGACCACCATCAAGGAGTCGGCGGAACGCACGAAGGACCGCGATACGGGCGCCATCATCAACCTCGCGATCTGTTACGGCGGGCACCGGGAGATCGCCGATGCGGTGAGGTTGCTCCTGCACGAGTACGCGCGCGAGGGTCGCAGCCTCGAGGAGGTTGCCGACCTCGTCGAGGAGAAACACATCGCCAAGCACCTGTACTTGCATGGTCAACCTGCTCCCGACTTGCTGATTCGCACGAGTGGGGAGCAGCGGCTCTCCGGGTTCCTGTTGTGGCAATCGGCGTACTCAGAGTTCTATTTCTGCGATATGAACTGGCCAGATTTCCGTCGGGTCGATTTCCTGCGCGCATTGCGTTCGTATTCGACGCGTGAACGCCGATACGGTACATAGTCCACTTATCTAATCTTTGTGGACGCGTGAGTGCTTCCTTGGTGACGCCGGGTCTCTGATCCCGAAGGATCCGTAGCGGTTTGACTCCGATCTGTTGACTCTCGATGGTTGCAACTACCTATTGTGACTATCTGAATTCGAGTGTTTCGGCTGGTTAACAGTGTGGTTGCAGTGTCGCTGACCACCACATGAACCACAGCAGTCACACGAGATCGGCCGAGTCGGTGGAGTGCACTCGTCACTTCGTTTCCATCCCTTGTTGGTGCAGCCTGCGGCCCTGCAGGCTTTCTCCTCGTCGCCGCGGTTCCGTGTGGAATCCCGGCGACGAACTCTGCACGGTCAACAAGGAAGCGAATCTACTGTGAGTAATCGTGTCGACAGCCCTGGGGAAGGGCGTTCGATTGACGATGACGTCAAGCGCCATCGTCAACGCAGCGGCAAGAGTCCGGCCCGGTATGGGCGGCCGCGGCTCGCGTACGGCCTCCTGGGTGTCGTCGCCGTCGTCCTATGTGCAAGCGCCGCGGTCGGGCTGAGTATCTCGCCCGACGACCAGGACATAGACCCTGCGTCGGTCTCCCAACAGCGCATCCAGGAACGTGCTGCGCGCGAACTCCAGCAGCCGCGCGATGATTCCACGACCCTCGACGATCCGAGTAGTTCGCCCGCGCCGACCCAGAAGGCTCCGAAGCCGAATGACGCGCCCACGACGAAGGAATCGGAGTCGGAAAGCAAGGCTCCCAAGGAATCCGAGGTGCCTGCCGACTGCGGCTCGTACTCGGGGCATCAGGCGACCGCCTGCGGGATGCTCGGCGACCATGGCTTCGGGACCGACCAGATGGAGTGCCTGGTCACCCTGTGGGAACACGAAAGCGGCTGGAACCCTTCGGCCAGCAACCCGTCCTCCGGCGCATACGGCATTCCGCAGGCGCTTCCGGGCGGAAAAATGGCGTCGGCGGGCGAAGACTGGTCAAGCAATGCCGCCACGCAGATCGAATGGGGCCTGGGGTACATATCGGACCGCTACGGCGATCCGTGCGGTGCCTGGGGTTTCTGGCAGGCGAATAATTACTACTAGTGGCACATCTAGTCGTGACTATGCGATCGCAATGAGTTGCGGAGTGGAGATTCGATGATCTCTGTGGATGCACGGCGAGAATTCCGCTGTGTTATGTAACCGTCACTCCTATGCGACATATGGTGGTCGACGGACTGTCCGAATGGCTGATTTTGGGCCGGGGTAAGCAATCCGGTCAATCGCGCCAATCAGTGCAAAACGGATGCCGGCGTGTCTGTGACCTGCATAAGCGGGTCCGGTAGTGTGGCCCGCGGCTCCGGCGAGTATGTTGTCGAGATTGCCAAATTCGCATGGATGCGGCAGTGTTATCTCGGCCTTTGCCGTGCCATGCCCTTATCGCCTTCGGAAGGATAGCCTGCGTGGTTCCTTTTCTGACTAAGTTGGCTTGTCGAGCATTTGCGATTTTGCTGCTCGCAGCAGGTGTTGCGACCGGTATCCACATCGGCGTTTCTGATGATTCACCATCCGCGGACCCACGGCAGCTGGCTCAAGAGGACATCCGCGAAACCGATCAGCAGCAGACCGCAGCGCGCGACTGGCACCGCGAATACGTGAAGCTGGCCGCCGACGAAGACGCGGAAGAAAAAGCCGAAAGCATCGCTCAGGTGGCGGGGGACCAGGCCAAAGCCCTGGACGACACCTACGAAGAGATCAAGGCCGAAGAAGAAGCGGAAGAGGAAAAGGAGAAGGAGGACGAGGATACGCCGGACGTCGGCCCCATCCCGTCCGACTGCGACGAGTACTCGGGTAACCGGGCCGTGGGCTGCGCACGCCTACTCGACGACGGCTTCGGCCTCGACCAGATGCCCTGCCTCGACAAACTGTGGACGAAGGAAAGCGGCTGGAACCACAAGGCCTCCAACCCGTCCTCCGGCGCATACGGCATTCCGCAGGCGCTGCCCGGATCGAAGATGGGCGACGTCGCCAGCGACTGGGAGACCAACCCCAGCACCCAGGTCATCTGGGGCCTGGGCTACATCAAGGATCGCTACGGCGACCCCTGCGGTGCCTGGGAATACTCCCAGAACAACGGTTACTACTAAATAAGCTGTGATGACGCGATGCCCAGGACCGCTTCGGCGGACCTGGGCATCGTGCGTTGTCTAGGACAAGACGCCGTCGAAATCGATCGACGAGTAGCTGCGCAGTTTCTGTAGCTTGTGGAACGAATCGATGATGCGGGTCGTCCCCGACTTCGACCGCATCACGATCGACTGCGTGTACGCCCCGCCGCGCTGATACCGGACACCTCGCAGCAGGTCGCCGGACGTGATACCGGTGGCGCAGAAGAACATGTTGTCTCCCGCCACGAGGTCGGAGGTGGTCAAGACCCGATCCAGGTCGTGACCCGCATCAATCGCTTTGGCGCGTTCTTCCTCGTTGTGGGGCCACAGCCGCGCCTGGATCGCGCCGCCGAGGCAATGCAGTGCCACCGCCGTGATGATGCCTTCCGGGGTGCCACCGATGCCCATGAGCACATCGACGTCGCCGATGTCGCGGGCTGCGGAAATGGCGCCGGCGACATCTCCGTCCGTAATGAACCGGATTCGAGCGCCGGCTTCCCGTACCTCCTTGACGAGCTGTGCGTGTCGCGGACGATCGAGAATGCATACGGTGACGTCGGAGATCTCGCCGCCTTTCGCTTTCGCGATCCGGCGCAGATTCTCGTGCGTACCCGCGGTGATGTCGATGACGTCGGCGGCTTCGGGCCCGACCGCCAACTTCTCCATGTAGAACACGGCCGACGGATCGAACATTGCGTCTTTCTCGGTGACCGCAAGTACCGCGACTGCGTTCGGCATCCCCTTGGCCATCAAAGTCGTGCCGTCGATCGGGTCGACCGCCACATCGACGCCGGGACCGCTGCCGTCGCCGACGACTTCGCCGTTGTACAGCATCGGCGCCGCGTCCTTCTCGCCCTCGCCGATGACGACCGTGCCACGCATCGGGATCGAATTGATCAGTTTGCGCATCGCGTCGACGGCGGCCCCGTCTCCGCCTTCCTTGTCTCCTCGGCCAACCCAACGACCCGCAGCCATTGCCGCAGCCTCGGTGACCCGGACCAGATCGAGTCCGAGGTTGCGGTCGAGGTTCTCGGAGTCATGCCCCGACATGGGTACCCCCTTCTATATGCCTGTGTACGAGTAAATCCTTGCAGACGAGCGTCGTCACAGGCCATGACGGCCCGGTGTGCCTCGAATTTGATGCATCGGCCACTATTGGTGAATGGCCGCAGCAAAAACATCCTCTCGTAGTGCGACGCCGACCTTCCGGCGTCCGAGGGACATGATCTTGTCGTTGGCGGTTCTGCTTCTACCGATCGGCGCCGTATTCCTGTTCTGGGCGGTGTTCGCCGGCGGGAACCAGCCGACGGTCATCGACCCGAAACCCGCGTACAACACGGCCTCGCACGCCGGACTGGACGTGCGCGAACCCCAGGGTCTGAGCGAAGACTGGAAGCCGGTCAGTAGCAACGCGAGCGAGGAATCGGACGCCATGACTCTGCGGGTCGGGTTCCAGACGCCCGAAGAAGCGGGGATCCAGCTGGTCGAAACGGAAGCCACGTCGCAAGAACTCATGAGCTCGGAACTGAACGACGACGCGAAGTTCTTCGAAAAGCTCAGCCTCGACAGCGGTGAATGGCGTCACTACGGAACACCTGGCGGCAACGCGCTGGTCTACAGCGAAGACGGCCTCACGATCCTTGTGCATGGTGAAGCCGAAGCTGCGGAACTGATCGAGTTCGCCGGAAGTTTGGCTTAACCGCAGGGGCAGACCTCGGCTACGGCGCCCGGCGCCCGTTACGCCTCGTCGGCGCCGTCGTCGGATTTCTGCGCTTTCTCGAGCCGCTGCTTGGCGCCGTCCAGTTTCGCCTGGCACAGGTCGGCGAGTTTCTCGCCGCGCTCCCATAGTTCCAGCGTTTCTTCGAGGGTGGCGCCACCGGCTTCGAGGCGTTCCACCACCGATACCAGTTCGGCGCGCGCGGTCTCGTAATTCATTGTTTCGTCGACGGTCACGACTGTGTCCCCTTCGCTGTCACTGTCAGGCTGCCGTCGGCGAGCCTCACCCGTAGTTGTTCGTCGTTGTGCGCATCGGCTGCGGCGGACAGTACCTCGCCGCTGTCGCGTTGGACGATCGCGTAACCGCGGTCGAGTGTTTTCTGCGGCGACAGGGCGCGCAGCTGTGCCCGCCGATGCGAGATGTCGCGCTCGGCGAGGTCGATGCGGGACGCGACCGCGCGGCGCATCCTGTCGACCGCGAGCGTGATCTCCTGGGACTTAACGTCCGTGAGCTGGGCCGGGTTCGCCAAGCAGGGCCGTGAACGGATCGCCGCCAGCGCTTGAAGTTGCCCGTCGACCATGCCTCGCAACGCCTGCCGGATGCGGTGCCGTGCGGTGAGGATCCCGCGATGCTCTTCGGCGAAATCCGGGACGACGGACTTACCGGCATCGGTCGGGGTCGAACAGCGAAGGTCGGCGACGAAGTCGACGATCGGTGTGTCCGGTTCGTGGCCGATGGCTGACACGATCGGTGTGCGGGCGGCCGAAACAGCGCGGCACAGGGTCTCGTCGGAGAAAGGCAGCAAGTCTTCGACGCTGCCGCCGCCACGAGCCAGGATGATCACCTCGACGTCCGGATCGTTGTCGAGCTGCTCGAGCGCCTCCAGGATCCGCGGTACCGCTGTCGTGCCCTGCACAGGAACTTCGCGCACGTCGAAGTCGGCTGCGGACAGCCGCGCACGCGCGTTCTCCAGCACGTCTCGTTCGGCGGCGGAAGCGCGGCCCGTGATCAGGCCGATCCGCTTCGGCAGGAACGGCAGCGGCCGTTTGCGTTCCTTCGCGAAAAGGCCTTCCGCGGCGAGGAGTTTCTTCAGCCGCTCGATACGCGCCAGCAATTCGCCCAAGCCGACCTGAGTGATCTGGCTGGCACGCATCGACAAGGTGCCGCGGCCCGGGTACCAGTCGGGTTTAGCCAGAACCACCACCTGGGCGCCTTCCTTCAGCGGTGGCTCGCAGGCCGACATCACGTTGCGCGCCGCGGTCACGGTGACGCTGACATCTGCGGACGGGTCCCGCAGCGTCAAGAAGGCAATCCCTGCCCCTGGCCGGGCCGACAGCTGGGTGATCTGGCCCTCGATCCACACATGGCCGAGCCTGGCAATGTATTCGCCGATTTTTTGGCTCACGACGCGTACCGGCCACGGGTCCTGCTGCGAGTTCGAGGCGCGCGATGCGGAAGCTTCAGGCGGAGTCATCCCCATCATGCTACGGCGCGCATGTGACGGGTGAGCACCCTCACGTCGAGTCCCACAGCCGCCGAGGTGATCCGTACGATGGGAAACATGACGACTAACCGTGGCAAACGTGTGCTCTTGGCCAAACCCCGTGGCTACTGCGCGGGTGTCGATCGCGCGGTGGAGACCGTCGAAAAAGCTATCGACCTGTACGGTCCGCCGATCTATGTGCGCAAGCAGATCGTGCACAACAAGCACGTGGTGACGACGCTGGAAGCGAAGGGGGCGATCTTCGTCGAGGAAAACGACGAGGTGCCGCCCGGCTCGATCGTGATCTTCTCCGCGCACGGCGTCGCACCGGAAGTCCACGAGCAGGCACGCGACCGCGACCTGAAGGCTATCGACGCGACGTGTCCGCTGGTGACGAAGGTGCATGCCGAGGCGCGACGTTTCGCCGCCTCCGACTACGACATCGTGTTGATCGGGCACGAAGGCCACGAGGAAGTCATCGGTACCACCGGTGAGGCCCCCGAAAACATCAAGCTTGTCGAGGGACCCGACAGCGTGGACCAGGTCGAAGTCCGTGACCCGGAAAAGGTCGTCTGGCTGTCGCAAACGACCCTGTCCGTCGACGAAACGATGCAGACCGTCGACAGTCTGCGCCAGAAATTCCCGCTGCTGCAGGCGCCGCCCAGCGACGACATTTGTTACGCGACGCAGAACCGGCAGCAGGTCATCAAGGAAATCGCGCACGAATGCGACGTCATGATCGTGGTCGGTTCGACCAACTCGTCGAACTCGGTTCGCCTCGTTGAAGTGGCGCTGCAAGCTGGGGCGAAGAGTGGCTACCTCGTGGATTACGCCGAGGAGATCGATGACTCGTGGCTGGATGACGCGCAGACCGTGGGCGTGACATCGGGGGCGTCGGTTCCGGACGACTTGGTTCAGGACGTCCTGGCGTACCTGTCCGAGCGCGGATTCGACGATGTCTCCGAGATCGAAACCGTCAAGGAGAAATTGACGTTTTCGCTGCCGCGCGAGCTCGTCAAAGACATGAAGAAGCAGGCGGCAGCGTCGTCGAGTTAACGATTCGTGCTGCGCCGGTCGTTGAGCGACACGAGCGTCTCGTCGGCGTTGGCGCGCAACGCTTCATGCTGCACGGTCCGGGCCGTCACCTCGACCTGGTCGACCTGCGGAAGTTCTTCCGCCGAGACACCGAGTTCGGCGAATTTGCGCGCTGACACCAGGACGCGCGACTCCAGGGAGCCGACCGTGGCGTTGTAAGCGGTGACGGCCTGAGACAGGCTGTTGCCGAGCTTCGCCACGTGTCCGCCCATCGTGGCCAGCCGCGAATACATTTCCTTACCAAGCGAATGTATTTGCGCTGCGCCTTCAGCGAGCGCTTCCTGCCGCCATGCGTAGGCGATGGTGCGCAGCATCGCGATCAGGGTCGCGGGGGTGGCGAGGACGATGTCGTGTGAGAACGCGTCCTCCATCAAGGTGGGGTCGCGTTGCAGTGCCGCGTCCAAGAACGCGTCGGCAGGGACGAACAGCACCACGAATTCGGGGGCCGTGTCGAATGCGCGCCAGTATTCCTTCGAACTGAGCTGTTTGATGTGCCCGCGCAGGTGTTTCGCGTGACGATCCAGGTGTTCGGCCCGTTGGGAGTCGTCGCGGGTCTCCATTGATTCCAAATAGGCCGAGAAGGGCGCTTTCGAGTCCACGACGACATGTTTTCCGCCCGCCAAGCGCACCACCAGGTCAGGGCGCAACGTGTGGCCTTCGACTTTGGCGGTGTGCTGTTGAGTGAAGTCGCAGTGTTCCAACATTCCCGCGGCCTCCACGATGCGGCGCAGCTGATGCTCGCCCCAGCGCCCACGCACCTGCGGCGCCCGCAATGCCGAAACCAGCTGGCTCGTATGACCCCGTAGGGCCTCGCCGGTCTGGGCGACCTGCGCCACCTGAGTCTTGAGTTCACTGTAGGCGCCCAGCCGGTTCCGCTCGATGTCCGCGACGTACTCCTGGTGTTTGTCGAGCGATTCACGCAAGGGAGAAAGTAGGTCGTTGATCGCTGCCTTCGATTGGGCGGCCGCGTCGGCGTTGGCCGCGCGCAGTGACTGTTCGAGCCGAGCCTCGTTTCCGCGCGCCGCTTCGAGATGGGCGGTTAGGGACGCGTTCTGGTTACCCATCCGCACGGTTGCCCCCAACCAGCCGACGACGCAACCCGTCGCGATGCACACCAGCGCAATAAGGACGTAGCTCATGCCTTCGAGGCTAACCGTTGCCGGCCGTGACGCCCAGACCGCGTCGCGTCACGCCACATCATGCCAGGCTTTCCTCCCACTGATTGTGCAGGCTGGCGTATCGGCCACCGCTGTGCATGAGTTCCTGGGGGGAACCGTCTTCGATGATCTGTCCATCCTTCATCACCAAAACCCGATCCGAAATCTCGACTGTAGATAGACGGTGGGCGATGATGATAGCGGTGCGGTCGGCCAGGATCGTGCGCAAAGCCTGCTGCACGAGCCTTTCGCTCGGTATGTCCAAAGACGATGTCGCCTCGTCGAGGATGAGCACCCTCGGGTCGGCCAGGAAGGCACGCGCGAACGCGACCAGCTGTCGCTGGCCGGCGGACAGTCGACCACCGCGTTTGCGCACGTCGGTTTCGTACCCGTCGGGCAGCGCCATGATGAACTCGTGCGCACCGATCGCCTTCGCGGCGGCCTCGACCTCCTCCTGGGTAGCGCTCGGGCGGCCGAAGGCGATGTTGTCGGCGATCGTGCCGTTGAACAGATAGTTCTCCTGCGTCACCATGACGATGGCGTCGCTGAGGTCCTGATTACTGATGTCGCGAAGATCGACGTCGTCCAGTGTGATCTTTCCGGAGCTCGGGTCGTAGAAGCGTGACACGAGTTTCGCCGTCGTGGTCTTGCCGGCGCCGGTTGCTCCCACCAGGGCGATCGTCTGTCCTGCCGGGATCCTCAGATCCAAATTCGGCAGGACGACTTTGTCGTCACGATAAGAGAACTCGACACCCTTGAACTCGAGCTCGCCGCGGACGTCGTCGATCCGAACCGGATCCTTCGGCTCGGGAACATCGGGTTCCTCATCGAGTACCCCGGACAACTTCTCCAACGCCGCGGTTGCCGACTGCAGGGTGTTGTAGAACATCGTCAGTTCCTGCAGCGGCTCGAAGAAACGCCGCAGGTACAGCAGGAACGCGGCCAAGACACCGATCTGGATCGAATCTTCGATGACGAGGTAACCGCCGTACAGCATCACGACAGCCACTGCGGCATTGCCGATGCCTTTGGTTCCGGCGGCGAAGACCGCGGCACCGCGGAAACCATCGACGTTCGCGTCGCGGTTGTCATCGTTAAGATGGTCGAAAATGCGTTGGTTGCGCGGTTGCCGACGGTATGCCTGGATGGTGCGGACCCCGCCCATCGTTTCGACAAAATAGACGATCAGTAGCGCGATCGTCTCGCGTGTACGTCGGTAAACCACGGACGAGTAGCGGCGGAACCAGTTCCCCAACACCAGCATCACTGGGAAGGACAAAAGCGCAACGAGCGCCAGCTCGACGTCCATCCACAGCATGACCGCGGCGATCGTGAAAACGTTGAGTGTGGACAAGACCAGGTCGTGCACGCCGTTGTCCGACAGGGCCCTGATGGCATCCATGTCGGATGTCAAGCGCGAAACGACGCGGCCGGAGGTGAAGCGGTCATGGAAGCTCACCGAGAGGCGGTTGAAATGCGCATACACGCGGCGCCGTAGATTGTAGAGGATGAGCTGACTGACCTTACCGGACAGATAGACTTCGTTGCGGGTAGACAGGTATTGCACGACCGTGGTGACGCAGAACGCGACACCAACCGCCAAAAGCACCGAGTAGTCCCCAGAATCCGCGTAAGGCGGAATGCCGTAATCGATGCCCAACATCACCAGATAAGGGCCGGCGAGGTTGGCGACGTTCATCAACACCAGCAGGACACAGATCCATGCGACCTGCCCGCGGTACGGCCGAATCAGCGAACCCAACAGCCGCCAGCTACGTCCACGCAGCTTCTTGACGGCTTGGCGATCATTAGCCTCGGCAACCGTGCGTTCCGCGTCGTGCGTCTCCGCTTTGCCGCGCCAATCGCGCGTGATCGTGTCGCTCATGCATCTACCTTTTCGGGCTGGGCGGAGAGAACCTCGACGTATTCGGGCGACGAGTTCAAAAGTTCACTGTGGGTTCCGATGGCCGCGACCGTGCCGTTCGATAGCAGCGCGACCCGATCGGCCAATGCCACCGTCGACGGTCGATGCACCACAAGCAGTGCCGTCGTGCCGCTCAACACGCTCTTGAGCGCACGTTCCACGAGCTCTTCGGTATTGACGTCGAGGGCCGACAACGGGTCATCCAGCACGAGAACGGCCGGTTTGACGAGCACGGCGCGGGCCAAAGCGAGCCGCTGGCGTTGCCCGCCGGACAGCGACAGTCCCTGCTCGCCGATGCGGGTGTCGAGACCGAACGGCAGTTCATAGACGAATTCGGCCTGCGCGACTTGGAGCGCTTCGGCGATCGCGTCGTCGTCGACGTCGCCTAGGCCCAGCGCCAGGTTTTCGCGCACGCTCATCGAAAACAGGGTCGGGTCTTCGAATGCCATCGTCACGACTCGCCGGAGGCTGTCCAGCGTCGTATCGCGGATGTCTTGACCGTCGAGGGTGATCTTCCCGCCGGTGACGTCGTAGAGCCGCGGCAGCAGGGACACCAAAGTGGTCTTTCCGGAGCCGGTGGCGCCAGCGATCGCGAGGGTCTCGCCCGGTTTGACTTCGAGGTCCACGTTGCGCAGGACCGCGTCTTCCACACCGTCGTGCCGAAAATCGACGTCATGGAACCGGACGTGACCGCGGCAGGAGCTCGGGTCGATGTCGACGGCACCGTCCGAGTCGACGATCGCGGGCTCGGTCCTGAAGACGTCGCGGATACGGTCGGCGGCAGTCATGGCCTCGTTGCCGCTGGCGATGATCCACCCCAGCGATTCGATCGGGCCGACCAACATGAGCTGCAGGGTCACGAACGCCACCAGGGCGCCGATCGTCACCTGGTTTTGTGCCACGGCGATGGCGCCGACCACAAGCGTGATCGTCAATGTCAGTGACGGAATCATGTCGAACAGCGACCATGACCGTGACGTGATTTTGACTTTGCGCAGCGAGAGATCACGCAACGACGCCGCCTCGGTTTCGAACTGTTCCTCCATGTACTTGGCTCGGCCGAACGATTTGATGACTCGGATTCCCTGGGCCATCTGTTCCGCATTGCTGGCCACCTCGCCCTGTTGGTCCTGCACTTTGCGCGCGGCACCGAGGAAGTTGCGCGCGAAGTTGCGGGCGATCAGGAAAAGCGGAACGGCGGAGGCGGCGACCATGATGCCCAGCCACAGGTGGATCAACATCAGCTGCGTGATTACGGCGATGTAGATGATGATGCTGGTGGCGCCGAAGATGAGCCCCCAGGAGAGGAATCGTCGCATCGCGCCGAGGTCGGAGGTGGCTCGTGCCAGCAATTGTCCGGTTTGCCACTGGTCGTGGAATTCCGGATGAAGGCTTTGCATGTGCGCATACAGGTCGCGGCGGATGTCGGTTTCCAAGCTGAGCGCAGCCTTCGCTTGGAGATAGCGACGCAACAGTACGATCGCGCCCTCGCCGATGCCGAGCGCGGCCACGGCGCCGGCCAGCGCCCACAGGCCCGTCATGTCTCCGGACGCGATCGGGCCGTCGATCACGGCCTGGATGAGGCGAGGAACGAGAAGCGACGCCCCGGTCGCCACGAATGCGAGGAAGAACAGGAAGAGCATTCGCTTGGCATACGGGCGCATATACCCGCGTAGTTCCCACAGGCTCGTCAAGGCTCGAGGCTTGGATGGGGGCTGGTCTGGTTGGTTTTCCGCGGTCACGCTGCCACGTTAGTCCCGAACTGGGACATGATGCATCCGAGATTGTGGCGTCGTGTCTATTGTGACTGCCTGTTGATGTAAGGGGCTCGACGTGCTCTCGGGGCTGACGTTTGACCAGCACACGTCGGTTGCACTCCGCCGAGAAAGGCCTCGGGAAGCCCGTGAATCCGCAGCGGATATGCCTTGATGGCGCGAGTGTGACAGCGAGAAGATGTTGTCGGAGTCACAAAATGCGTCGGCATAGCGGTTGTAGTCCCGGGTAGTCCGTTCGGATTGCCGCAGTTCCGCCGAGCGGTTAGACCTTGGCCGTACTGCTGAGAATGTAAGGACGAAGATCGCCCTGTATTCCGGTATGTCTTTTTTGTTTCATATGTGTTCCTGGACATATTTGATGAGACGGTCCAGACTTTAGCGACGCAAACGGTAAAGATACGGCGTCGATTTGGCCACGGGGTTGACAACTCTTCTGCCTCTGGCTGACCGATGCTCGAGGTGTGAAATGACGCGAGGCAACGACCTGCTGCAAGATGCTCTGCAACAGCTCGATGGATGGAGCACTGAACCGAACCACATCAGTCGCACGCTGACGATCGACGAAAGTCAGCATGCCGACTTGACGGAACGGATCAAGGTTTTCGCGGACGCATTCGAGCTGCGCCCTCACGTGCGGCGACGCAACGGCTGCACCGAGATCGATATTTCACGGGACGAAGGGGTGACCCTGTCCGAGGTGAGTTTCGCCGCCCGGATCGAAGACGCTTACCAAAACATCACGGGCGCCACGCGCGAGCCGAGCCCACGGACGAAGTCGACGGGTAGGTCCCGCGCCTGGTGGCGCCTGCGAACGGCCCGCTGAGATTAAACGAAACCGAATCGCAGGATCCGCCGGGGCCAATGCTTAGTGCGATGGTGCCCGGTGCTGCTGCCCGCTGGCGTGGCGGAAATAGAACCCAACGCGTGCCCCTCCTTGTTTGCCCCTGAAGCATGGGTCGCGGCGCACCTGCCCGGGCGAGATGACGCGATGCGGTGCTGACGTAGGCGTGTTTGCCCGCCATCACTTCGTCTCGTGTCGGGATGCGCCGTCGGTTACGATCCCGTACCGGTGGTGCTGACGGCAACCGTTCTCCCGCGAATACCGGGTGAATAAGTGGCTAATGCGTCAGCGGTCGCACCTCATGACGCGACGAATGGTGGACGGGCGATGAACGCGAAATACGTCTGGTACGTGAGCTATGGCTCGAACATGTGCCGGCAGCGGCTCGGCTGTTATCTGGAAGGTGGACAACCGGAGGGAGCCACCCGCACGTATCCGGGCGCGCGTGATCGCACTCCGCCGCGCGCCGATGCGGCGGTCGAGTTGCCCGGCCGGGTTTATTTCGGCGGCTATTCGCCCACATGGGGCGGCGGAATCGCCTTCTATGACCACGCACAGCCGGGGCCGAGCCTGGCGCGCGCGTATCTGATCACGGCGGGGCAATTCGCCGACATCGCTGCTCAGGAGATGCGCCGCGAACCGGGCCCCGACTCGGTCGTGGAGCGCACGCTGATCGACGGGCTGCCTGCGGGCCGGTTTGAGGCCGGTCCGGGCCGTTACGAGACGCTCATCGCTTTGGGGCAGCGGGACGGTGCGTCGATGTACACGTTCACGTCGCCGGGTGGGATCGATGACGTGCCGCATGCGGATCCCACACAGCCGTACCTGGCGATGCTGTGTCAGGGCCTGCAAGAGTCACTTCAGTGGAGTCAGCAGCGGGCGCTGGAGCATTTCACGGCCTTGTTTCGCTGAGGTTCGATAGTCGAGCCCTAGCCGTCGCACGGGGTGTGCGTTTTCGGCCCGTCGGTGGTTGCCGTTCCTCGGGGTGATGTCGACCGGTCTCGTCAAGTTACGGATATGACCGCCTTGCCTCGCCGATCAAGCGACCACGCTGCCCTTGAGCGCCGTATACGGGGCGTTAAGTCAGCAACATCGTGATGGACACCCGGCATCAGCACATCGCAATCGGACGATGCTTGAACCACCGTCACAGATAGTGATACTATCTAGATATAGATAGGGTGAGTATCTACTCAGGGGGTAGTCGTGAACCGCACCGACGCACGCACCACGCACGAATACGACGGAGAACTCGTCATCTTTCTGATCGGCATGACGATCAACCGTCCTTGGCGTGTCGATAAATGGCTCCCGACGTTCGCGGCCATGCCGCCGATGCTCAAGGAGTTGTCGCAGGATCCCGATTCGGGGCTCATGGGGTTCCAGGTGTCGTTGTCCAAAATCAACCCAGTTGTAACCCAGTACTGGAATTCGCTCAACAAGCTCTACGCTTACGCCGGCGACCCGCAGTCGCGGCACCGTCCCGAGTGGGCAAACTTCAACCGTCGGGTGCGGAAGAACCCGTCGATCGTCGGTATCTGGCACGAGACGTACCTGGTCGATAGGGCCGAATCCGTATATTTCGGCACGCCAGACATTGGGTTGGCGGCCGCTACGAAGAGGGTGCCTGTGTCGGCGCGTTCGGCGAGGCAGCGCATCGCTGCTGGCCGAACATCGTCGGCTGATTGAGCGATCCGGGGTGATATATCGGTCTCCGCCGAACGATGTTGCGTCAGTCCGGGGGATCGCCCGGCAGTCGTCGTTTTTGCCGGATATTTCCTAGCGACACGGAAGGGGCACAGCACTTAAGCTGAAATCATGCCCGCCACCACCAAAGAACTATTCGTCTATGGCCCGATGCACTGGGTGTTCCTGCTGGTGACAGTCATCGGGGTGGCGGCGATCGTTGTCATCGGCAAGCGAGGTCACGATAAAGAGCGTCTGACGCGCATCCTCGCCTGGACGCTTTTGATAACGACGGTGGCCGTGCAGGTGTATTGGTTCTTGCCGCAGAACTATTCGCTACGGCAGTCTTGGCCACTACATGTGTCCGATGTGCTGCGATTTATCGCCGTATATGCCTTGTGGACGAAGAAGCCTTGGGCTGTGGCGGTCACATACTATTGGGGGCTGACTCTCAATCCGCAAGCTATGTTGACCCCAGACATCAGCATCAAAACCATACCCATAGTGGAGCTACTGTCCTATTGGGTCCTCCACATCCTTGTGTTGTGGGCAGCGGTCTACCTCGTGTGGGGACTGCAGATTCGGCCGACATGGCGGCACTATCGCGTCGCGATGATATTCACGGTCGTGTGGAGCATGGCGGTATTGGCCATCAACGAGATCATCGGCACGAACTACGCCTACCTCAATGGCAAACCTCCGGGCGGTTCCGCGCTCGACTGGTTCGGCCCGTGGCCGTGGTACCTCGTCGTCGTGTTCGGATTGCTCCTTGTGGGCTGGGCCCTGCTGACATGGCCATGGACGCGCAAGACCGCGCCCAGCCCGGTTGAAACGGCTTCGCTGCCTCCCGCTGGAGACGCCGACCAGCGTCGCCGGGAATCGGACCCGGCCTAGTCGAAACCGAGCGCCACCTCTTCCAGCCGGGCTTTGTGCCGCCGAAGTTTCTCGGGGTCCCAACCGGGGGTGTTGGCGTTGTGGGCGTACAGGCCGATCCCGCCGTCCGTCAGTTCACGCACGATATCGATGTGCCCCAAGTGGCGCGCCGTCTCGATAGTCACGTGCACGATGATCGTGTGCAAAGTGGGATGACGTTTTTCTTCGGACCACCAAGGTACGTAACCGGTGCTGTCGAGGCTCAGTGATGCGATCGTCTCGTTCGCGTGTGCGCAAGCGCGACCGTACAGGCCCAACAGCCATGCGCTGGACTCGTCCGGTGTCGCCCACATATCCTCTTCGGGCTCCGAGTCCGGGCCGAGCCACGGCGTGGGTTCGCCTGGCCGGTCGAAAACCATTCCCAGGTACCCGAACTCCAGGGCAGAAAGATGCTTGACCATGCCGAGCAGGTTCGTGCCGGACGGAGTCTGTGGCCAACGCAGTTGACGTTGCGTCAAGCCTTCCATCTTCCAAATGACTGCCTCCCGCAGCTGTTGCAGGTAGCGCTGTAGGTCTTCCTTGTCATGATCCATTGCATCACAGTAAACAGTCGATTTTGGTAGGGCAAGCCAATTGTGGCTTCTTCCCGTCAAGCCGAAGACCAGCGGGGCACCGACACGAAAGCGAGCAGGATGTATCCGGCGCCGACACCGCAGATCGGGGCGAACATCGGGCTTATCAAGGCAGCGCCCAATGCGCCGACCACGCCGAGCATGACCAGTGAGATACCTAGTTGCCACCAGCGACCGACGCCGAATGCCTTGGCAGGAAGGAAATGTGCCCCGACGACGAACACGACCCACGGCAGTACGAGCGCGCTCAGGTCGAACGCGTTGAGGACCGCCGCACCGGCAGGTATGGCGACGAATTGTGCGGCGACCGCTATCCAATAGGTACGTACTGAACTGGGTTCTGGTGGGTCACCGGCCTCGGTGGGGCGACGAATGATGCCGAACCATACAGCCGAGACGGCAAGGAGGGCACCGAGAATACGGACTGGCCAAGCGAGTGTTTCGGGCAGACCGCTCGCGTTGGCGAAAACGAACACGGCGCCGAAAACGACGCCGATCAGGGCGAATATGCGCGTCAACTGCATTGCACGGAGATCCTCACCGGGAATATCGCATCCACTCGGGTGCATCGATGCGGAAAGTCCACCTCAGACATACGAGATCGGTGAAGCGAACACTACGATCAGTCATCGATATGACGTCGAGCTTGGTTGTGCTGGAGGTACAGGCGTGACACGGAAAATACATGACACCGGGACCGGATTCAAACGCTACCTGGAAACTCAAGAATGGACAGACCTGGTTCAAGCCGGACGCCGGCGCATCTATGAGCGTGCCGATTTCATTCTGAGACAAGGGGAGGCCCACGACACGGTCCATTTACTGACCGAAGGGCGAGCCAAGGTGGACTACACCGAACCGGGCGGCGGCGAAGTTCTGCTTTCCGTTCGCGGACCCGGCGACCTGTTGGGGGAGATGGCACGCGCGATAGGGCGTCGGATGGCTTCGGTGCGAGCCATGGAGCAATGCGTTACGTACGAGCTGACCGCCGATACGTTCGGTGCGCTGATGCGAAGGCGCGGCTGGAAGGACGAGTTCGAGAAATACGCGATGTCGAAGCTCGCCGAGTCCGCGCCGCAACAATGGTGCGCAGCGCGGATGCGGGCAAAAGCAAGGTTGGCGCAGCTGTTGATGTCGGTTGTAGATGTCGCTGGACCGCACCATTCGTCCCCGCTGAGGGTGAACCTGTCTCAGGAGGAACTTGCGGGAGCCCTCGGTGTCGTGCGCAGCGCCGTGACGCCGATATTGAAGGTGTGGAAAAACAACGGGTTCATCGAAGTCGTACGAGGTGGCGTCGTCGTGAAAGAGCCCGAATCGTTGCGTGCGCAGGTGAATGTGCAATGTGATTCTTGACATGCGCAGCTTTGTCCAGATCTGGACAAAGCCGCGTCTGCGCTGTTTGCACCATCGAATGTGGGCAAGGTGCCCGGTGCAGACAGGAGAAAAAATGCATTCAGATCAGGAAACAGAAATTGACGATGTGCCAATGGCGGTCATGGTCGTCGACACCAAGAGTTTCAGCAAAAACGACGACGCCACCCAGCACCACATGCAGGGACACATCGTCGATCTGCTGGAACGTGCTTTCACGAACGCAGGACTGAGCGACGTGTGGAACTCGACGTTCTTCCAAGACGGCACCGGCGACGGATACTTGGTCGGTTTCTCGCCGCAGCACCTGTTCCAGGTTGTCGATGGTGTACTGGATTCCCTTCAGCTGACGCTGCTGCAAGGCACCGCAGACGGAACAGACATGCGCATGCGCGCGGCATTGAACATCGGGGGCGTGCCGTTGCACACTCATCCGAAGCTCGACTCCCCGGTCGGAAAGACCATGATCGACGCGTGTCGGCTCGTGGACAGCGGGCCAGCGCGCGACCTGCTCGAATACTCGGATGATTCCGTCACCAAACTTTCTGTCCTCGTGACCGAATCCGTCATGGATTGGACAGTGCGTCGACGTAACGGTTGGCACCGTGAGTCGGAGTACGTGCCCGTTGACGTTGCGATGGGGGACAAGGGGTTCGAAGCGCGTGCGTACGCGCATGTGCCGGCACCGTCGGGTTCGTTGTTGGCGATCGGCATATCCGGTGTGCACGCACAAGGCGAAGCCAAGCGCGCCAAAGAAGAAGCTGCCGAACCAGCCACTGAGAAATCGCGGGGTGACGACGCGAACCCTGCCGTCCAATCCGCTGGACGGGACCGTGAAGACAACAGCGTCCAGATGGGCGACGTATCCGGCGGAACCTTCGGGATGGTGGGGAACTTCCACAACGGCGGCGACGTGGCTGCGCGTGACATCACGAAAGGCGCGACTGTCCACCACGGCGATGCGAAAACGGAAAGTACCGAATACCACGTTGGCCGGGATCTGAACCGGCCGCAAGGCGACGTCAACAATGGTCGCGATAGTGGTCGCCGTTTTTGGCGTGGCATCGGCGCCTCGCGGGAGGAGTCGTGAACCGTAACCCGCGTATTCAGGTCCCAGATGGCCGCGATGCTTTCTCGGTGAATCGGTCGGAAACCTCAGACCTCATCGAGACGGACGAACAGACGGGAGAGCATGAGCATGTCGCGGTCGCGGGCGACCAGAGGATGGCAGATTCCTCTACACAACATCAGCCGAAGACTCCCGGCCACGACGAGGACCTCGTACAGGACACCCACGACTGGAAGTCATCATGGCCCGGCGAACACCAAGAAGTGGACAAAACCGGGGGCGAAATTGGCCACGTCCACAATATTAAGTGGCCCTATTACGATAACGACCGCGATGTCGCTGGCCGCGATATCCGGTACACCAACCACTATTATTACGGTGCATTGGCCGATGTGGATGCCAAGTCGATTGCTCGACGTCCATCCTTGTTGGATGAGGCGGCGCTGCGGCGGAGGGTGGAAGTGACTGTCCCGCCGGACGGTTTGGCCGGTTACGTCGATGAGCTAAAACGTGAGCGACTCGTCGTATTGACGTGCCCGTCCAGGCGCCAGGAAGGCACTGGCTGCGGACAGAACTCCGCCGCAATCTGGCTACTGTGGCACATCATCGGTGACGACAGCGTATCGCTTAAGGACCCGTCGGTGCACAAGCTTCACCTGGACTCCGTAAACGGCGAGAACGAAAACCTGCTTGAAACGCTGGAGTCGTCCGTGTCCAGTACGACTTTCCTTATCGACCTGGTGGATGCGCCAGAGTCTCAGCTGGGCCGTGTAGTCGAGGACCTGGGAAACATCACGAAGGTCCTGCAGGAATCCGGCGCCTTCTTGGTAGTAAGCGCACCCGAGAGTTATCACGACGAGTTCGGACGCAACCTCCCCGGCCGGGTTTGTCGATTGCAGCCGCCCGATCCCGTCGAGGTAATGCGCAGAAACCTATCGGTCTTCGATGCGTCCGAGCGTGAAAGACTGCTCGGTGATCCAGGGCTCTTGGCGCGCTTGCGGCGGATGTGGCCGGCGCAGGTCCTTCAGCTCGCGGAATGGGCGACCACCTCCCATTCACAAGGTAAGGCGACCGAGGAAGTACTCAACGATCTTGAAAGCGCACAACAGGATTGGTCGAAGATCCTGAATCAAGTTCTCGACCACGACCCCGATGCCTGGCAGCGCTGCCTACTCCTAGCGGCTGCCGTGCTCGAAGGGGCGGACCCGAGCGTGGTGGTCGAATCCGCGTGGTCGCTCGTAGAGGTGACGCGGTTCGGCCTGTCGCGACCGCATGCCTTGCAAGAGAGGAGCGCTAAAAGCGAGCTGGACTTCCCGGCTTCGATCCCGTTGGACTCTGAGCCGGTGCACTTTCGCGCTCCCGGAATGGCGGAGGCGATACCGGCACACGTGTGGCGGCATTACCGTCCGCTGCGTGGTCACATCAAGCATTGGCTGAAGTCGCTGCCCGAGCAGCATCGTGGCCTGGAAAGTCGGGACCTGAACAGCATCGTCGACAGTGTCGCGGCGCTGGCGCGACGTAACGGCCATGAAATCGCCACTGGCATCGCCGAGGCGTGGATTTGCTCTGGGCGTAAAGAAGGCGGACGTCCATATCTTATGGAGCCGCAGCGTTCGATGGCGGTGCGATTGCTCTCCAAATGCGCCAGCGACGACGAACTCGGTTTCAAGGTGCGCGAATGCCTGTATCAGTGGGTGTATCGGCGTACTGACCCCTCGGTTGCGATCGTCGTAGCCCAGGTCTGCGCGACAAGCTACGGCGCGTTGTTTCCTGGCAGTGCATTGACTCGCCTGAAACATGCGGCGCGACACGAGGAACCGGATGTCGCCGCCGAAGTGGCCAAGGCGTTGTCGAGGATCGGCGAGATGGTGGGTATCACTGAACTGACCCGGCACTTGGCGACATGGGGGAGTCATACCCACCCGCATGCCGTGAAGGTGCTGTTGGATACGTATTGCCCGCTGCTCGAACGTGCCGAGACCATGTGGACGCAGGATCGCCGGGCGACTTATGCCCTTCTGGTGGAGGTATTGACACTGTGGGATGAGCTGGATAAGCCCCACGGATCACGAGCGAGCGCCCGGCTTGTGCGCCAGTGGCTGAGATTGGTCGCGCTTGCATCGAAGAACGACGGAGACACCTTGATGAACATGATGGTGGACAAGATCGGCGGCAATACTCGGCGGGTCGGGCACCTGTATTTGGCCTTGAACTCCGATCCATCCAGTCTGGAGTCTCCGCGAGATCGATACGACGAACTGAAAGTGGAGCTTCATCGCCGTTTCTATGAAACGGAGGCGGCGCAGTGAGGAGGATTCCGAGTCTCGGGCCGTGGCGGCGCTTCGTGCTGCGGCTCGTATACGCCAGTGGTCTGGGGGCCGCCGTTGCGGCGCCCCCGCAGAACGCGTCACCACCGGCGCAGGCCCACCCAAGAGGTCCGGATCATTACACGACATTGATGTTGGACAGTAGCGATGCACACCTGAAGTTCACTGTGCGTCTCGGGGTTGTATTGCGATGCAACGGCGAGGGGGTCTTGGGGACCGATGCCAACCATATTGCGCACGTCGCTTTGCGTCGCCGTGCGCAGCTCGTGACTGAACGTTTCTCGATTCTGCAGTCAGACGAAGTACATGCCAACCTGGCATTGGAACTGCGAAAACTTCAGACTATCGGTGATAGCGGAGTGGCGGCATCCGCCACATGCGAGGAAGTGGCCGTCAACGAAGAAGACGAGCGAATGATGAGGCGATATCAGGACATGGTTCGCGCGAGATATTTGGCGCGCTTCGAAACCGAGATAGACGAATACGTTCTCAGGAATTACGGCAGTCTAATCGGGGACCCGTTTCGCGCTACGGCCTGGTGGTTTTCGAAGAACCCGGAAGCGACTCAAGATCTACCGGCGGTGGCGGACGGTTTTCTTCAGCTGTTCGAACGCCTCCGGTCTCCTGAGCGGGAGGAGGCGAAGGACAGTTACGGAAACATCATCGACGACTTCTTGGCACGGTCCGACGAGGCTGGAATGGAGTTCCTGTCGACGACGTTGCTGCGGACCTTCAAGGATTACGAGCGCGATGACCTGAGCGAGCGTTGGGGCAACCTCTCCGTTCCAGGCTTTTAGGATCGGGTGTGGGGGCATGAATCGGCAGCCCCCACGCGGCTAGTTCTCCTCGTCTACATAGAGGCAAAACGGGTGTCCGGCGGGATCGAGGAAAACCCGCACGTCCGGCTGCGGCTGGTATTTCGCCAATGTCGCGCCGACGTTGAGCGCGTGCGAGGTGCCGGCATCCAGATCGTCCACTTCGAAGTCGAGGTGCATCGACATTCCCTGTTTGCCGGGCTCGGATGGCCATGTGGGTGCCACATAGTTGGGCTCGGTAGCGAAAGCGAGGTTGTAACCGGCGGTTTCGGACGGCGCCAAATCCGCCCAGTCGTCGTCCTCGTTGAAGATCGTCCAGCCCAGCAAGCGCTGGTAGAAATGCGCGAGTTCACGCGCGTTCGGGCAGTCCAAAACCACGCCCAACCAGTGGCTTTTCGTGCGTAGTGTCATGACATTCATTCTGCGTTCCCGCAAGCGAGCGCGGGTGCGAATGCGGTTCGTCGACCCGCCCCGTCATTCGTGGCGGTCCCACACGATTCGTCCCGACGCCGTCAGGCGCGCACCGTCGCTGGGCCTGTGTTGGTGACCCTTCCCCGAATGCATCAGGTGCTCCACCGGCAGATTGTGGGCCAGTACCGCTACGTCGGCGATGACACGGCGGTGGCAGCGCCACCACACCGATTCTGCGCACATCACCGCGGACAGCCCCATCGTGTCGGCGACGAGTGTGCTCATCGCGTCGGCGAAATCGTCGCTGCGGGTCCAGGCGGCGTAGGCGCGGAACGCGTCGACCCGCCACCAGGTATCGGGCGAGTCTGCGGATTCGGATGCTGTCAATTTTCTGCGGCCACCTAGCCGCTCCTCCCAGACGTATTCGCCGCCAAGCCCGGTCATGAGTGCGTCGAGCGATTTGCGCGAGGCGTCGGGGTTGGCCCTGCTGCCGGGGAAACGCCGGACGTCGACGAGACGCGTCACACCGGCATCGAAGAGCAGACGCGACATGTCGTCGCGGTTGAGCCGTCCGTGTCCGAAAGTCAACAGCGGCATGTTTCCAGGCTAAAGCCGCCGGCTCCGTGAAGGGTCATGTTACGAACATGACGGCCCCACCCGTATGCGCTGCGCGAGCCGTGACTTCCGCGGCATGTCACACCCTGAATATAGCCTCCGACTCGTGACGGACAGGATCTCGATTATCACGCTCGGCGTTGCGGACATCTCCCGAGCGAAAGAGTTTTACGCGTCGGTCGGTTTCGCACGCCGCCACGACCTCGGCGACATCATCTTCATCGGTACGACCGGTCCGGTTTTCGCCCTGTACCAGTGGGATGAATTGGCAGCAGACGCCGGTGTCCGTGCAAACGGTGCAGGTTTCCGTGGCGTGACGCTCGCGGTTGCTCTGGACTCCCCGTCCGAGGTGGACACCGAGTTCGCGCGCTGGCGAGCAGCCGGAGCTACGCGCGTGAGCGAGCCCAAGGCCAAAGAGTGGGACGGCTATTCCGGGCACGTTGCCGACCCGGACGGGCACCTGTGGGAGTTGGCCTACAACCCCTCGACCTCGGTCATGCGATTGGACGCTTCGGGCCGACTCGAGCTGGTGTGAGTTAGCTCGCCGCATCTCAAGGATCGTGCTGTTCCACAAAGCTTGCTATGTCGTCGGCCAGCTGATCGGGGTGCTCGCCGTTGATCGCGTGCGAAGCACCCTTATAGACAGACACATTGGATTTTCCGATCGAATCCTGCGCGGCCGTAGCGATCTCCTCGGGGTCGTGCATGGGTGAGTCGCCGGCGACGATCGCGTACAGCGGCACGTTCAAATCCGAGACGGCTTCAGGACCGATGAGCGAGGGAACGGGAAGTTTCAAGGCGTACCCCTGCATGCCGGACTCGATCAGTCGAGCCTCGGGGGTGTCCTTGATGTCTGCCCCTCCCGCCGTCCAGCTGGCGAAGGCATCCCGACTCGATTTCGGCAGCCACCGCACGCTCGCGGGAATTGAACGGATGATCGCGTTGAGCGAAAGGTTTCCGAAGACGAAGACCGGTTCGACCAGGGTTGCACTGGCGATCTTCTCCGGGTGGTGACGCAAGAGATTCACCGCGGACCAGCCGCCGAACGACAAGCCCACGAGGTGTACCTGGTCCTCCGGAAGCTGGGCCAACAGCTCATGTAGCCACTGGGCGCTATCTTCGTCGCCGGTGATGGGTTTGTCTTGGACGCTCATTCCGGGTTCGCCGAGCATGTCGATCGTGTAAACCGAGCGATGTTTCAGCAGCGACGGCAAGTTGTCGGACCACAATGGCGTTGATGAGCTGCGCCCGGGGAGCAGCACCAGTGGGGGAGCGGAATCGTTGTCCGCCGCGAAACGGTACACCCGCACGATTCCGTGGCTAGTACGAATATCGTGCGTTTCATCGGGGCTCGGGAGCCGTGCCATCGCGGCGTCGTAGGTGGAGACGAACTCGTCCTTGGCTTCGGACGAAACGAAATGGCCCACGGGTGATGTGTCGCGTTGCCCCCACAGCACGAGGCCCACTATGAGAGCGCCGAGCGTCACGATCGCTATGGCCCGCCGTTTACGTGGACGCCACCAAGGCCGGGTTTCATCTGACATGACGCGAGCATGGCATACCGCATTTCGTCGCGAAATCGATTAAATCCCTACCGACGTCGGGCACGCTGAAGACATGACAACAGCCGATTTGCTCGGCGACGCGTTCAACAGAATCGCCGACGACGCCAGCGACATCGTCACAGACCTGGCCCAGGAACAGCTGAGCTGGCGCCCGAACGGGCGCGGCAATTCCATCGCATGGCTGATCTGGCATCTCACCCGGGTCCAAGACGATCACGTGAGCGAACTGGCGCAACTTCCGCAAAGCTGGACCGACGATGACTGGCATCACCGCTTCGGTCTCGACCTGGACGTTTCCGACACCGGTTTCGGCCACACGCCCGAGCAGGTGGCGAAAGTGACGGCGGATGCAGCATCGCTGACCGGATACCTTCAAGACGTCACGGCGCGTACCAAGCTGTATTTGGCGAGCCTGGGGGAGTCCGACTATCCGCGCATCGTCGACGAGTCATGGGATCCGCCGGTGACGTTGGGCGTCCGGCTCGTCAGCGTCGTCAACGACGACACCCAGCATGTCGGTCAGGCCGCCTACGTGAAGGGATTTCTCCTTGACTGACACCGCCGAACCTGCACGCCTGGTGCGTTCAGGGCCGGCTTGGCGGGTCATCCTGTGAGTCGTCGTGGAACTTCAACCATTCGTCCTTGTCCAGCAGCGGCCGCGGGCCCGGTTTCTTTTGCTGCCCGAACTGCGGCGATGCCGGGTTGAGCCGACGAACAGTGAGCGCGGCCAGTAGCGTCGTGAGCGGGACGGCCGCGATCAGCCCAATCGTGCCGACGATGCTGCGCACGATCTCCTCGGCGAGCAGCTGGTGTGTGAGGGTCTCACCGAGCGGCTGGTCGGCGGCGGCGATGAGAATCATCAGCGGCAGTGCGGCACCGGCATAAGCCAAGATGAGCGTGTTCACGACGGACGCGATGTGGCTGCGTCCGATCCGCGAAGCTGCCGAATACAGTTCCCCGACACCGTATTCGGGGTTGGCGCGGGCAAGCTCGGTCACGGCGCTGGCTTGAGTGACAGTGACATCGTCCAGTGCGCCGAGTGAACCGATGAGGATTCCCGCCAGCAGAAGCCCCTGAGTGTTGACGTCGTGAAACATCGACAACTGCGAAGTGTCCTCGTCGGATATACCGGTCAGGTGGGCCACCCCGACAGCTAGCGCCGACAGCAGGCCCGTCAGAACCAGGCTGCTGAGTGTCCCGGCCACGGCCATCGTGGTGGTGGCTGTGAGGCCGTGCGTCAGGTACAGCACCGTCAGCATGATGGCGACCGAACCGACGATCGCGACCAGCAGCGGTGGTTGGCCCGCAAGGATCGCCGGGACGATGAACAGCAGCAGCACCGCGAACGTGATGGCTAGCCCCACCAGGCTGAGCAGTCCGCGGATGCGACCGAAGGCGACCACCGCGAGGGCGAACGCGATCCCCATTATCCATAGTGGTGTGGAACGGTCTTGGTCGATGATGGAGTAGGAGTTTTCCTCGTTCGGCATGTGGATCAGCACCACCGAGTCGCCTTTGTCGACAGCGGGAACCCCCGGTCCATTCGGCAGGGCGGTGGTGATGATTGACCCGCTGCGCTCCCCGCTGGTGAGTTCGACGGTGACCAGCCCGCACCGTTCGGGCTGGAAAGAGGTCGGACCATCGATATCCGGACATTCCCTTTCCGACAGTCCGGTGATCGTTCCGGTTTCTTTCGTGGAATCGGGCATGTATTCGGGCTTAGGGGTGCTGCTCGGCCACATGATCCCCATCGCGATGGCGGTGGCGATCGCTACCGGAATCAGCAGGTATAGCGCGAATCGCACCGTTTTGGGAGAGTTCGCGGTGGTTTCGTCGTCAGAGTGAACGGCGCCCATTATGTTCCTTTGTGCTGGGACGGATCGGTGGAAGCGAGCTCGCGGACGTCATCGTAAGACGGTGCCTTGGGTCCCGGTGCCTGAGACTCGGGTATACCAATGCCGCATCTGTTCCGATATTCTCTGAGCGTCTGGATGTGTTCGGCGTAGCCCGTAGAGTCGACGAGAAAGCTCGCATGTCATGGTTTCGTATAGTCAGCTACTGAACATGGACTTTGGGAAGCTTTCCGGCGCGGCTGAGGCCTCTGGGGAGATCGCCAAAACCCTTTCCGACAACGGTACCGACGTATTCGGCGTCTCCCGGATTCCCGCCGACACGTGGGACGGCGCCGATGCCACGGCCGCCGTGGATCTGCTGCTGAAACAGCCCGATCCGCTGTACGACGCCTCCGACGCTTTCCGGAAATGCCGCGCCGCCCTCGACGAACTCGTGTCCGAACTGGAATCTGCGAAGAAGCTGCTCGCCGAGGCGCAGGACGTCGTCGCGGGCACCGGCATCACCATCGACGGATCGGGCAATGTGCACACGCCGGTCACCACCGACCCCATCGAAGCGGCCCGTAATGAACAGCTGGCGCTGATCGCTCGGACACTCATCGATGACGGCGTGCTCATGGCCAATACCGCCGACGGGACCGCGTCGACTGTGATCGGAAACAACGACGCGAGCGTGAAGTTGGCGTCGAGTGGCGACATACCAGGAGACGACGCCAGCGCCCGAGACGTCGAGGACTGGTGGACCTCCCTCAGCGGCGCCGAACAGCAGGCGTACATCAAGGAACATCCCGGCAAGATCGGTAATTTGAACGGCGTTGCGTCCGCGGACCGCCATGAAGCCAACATGGTCACTTTGCGTGAAGCCGCAGCCGGTGGCAATGAGGACGCCGCGAAACTTCTGGACAGGATCGAGACGTCGTGGGAGCCCGGAGGGGACGTCAACGACCGCCTGCACCTGATCGGGCTGGAAGACGTCGACAGTGACGACGCGAAAGTGATCGCCGCGCTCGGGGACCCGGATTCCGCGGCCCACACCGGCGTGTATGTGCCCGGAACCACCACCGACATGGGCAGCCTCGGTAGCAGCTTCGACAATATGGACAGGCTGCAGGATGCCGCCGGTGAAGGCGACACGTCCACGGTCGTGTGGCTGGGTTACGACGCTCCCGACCACATACCCGCGGCCGCGTTGCCCGGCTACAGCCTAGACGGGGCCGGCGACCTGCGGGACTATACACAAAGCCTGGACGTCACGAACAACGTCGACGACAGCAACCTGACCGTCATCGGACATTCCTATGGCTCAACGGTGGTCGGCACGGCCGATGCCGGCGGCGACGGCCTGGGCGCCGACGATGTCGTGGCGGTCGGCAGCCCCGGCATGGGATACGAGTCGCCGGAACGGCAGGGGTTCATCGATTCGCCTCTCGTCGACGACACCTCCGATATGCATACCCCGGGTGACCATGTGTGGGTCGGGGCCAATTCGGACGATTTCGTCACGTACCTCAATGCGCACGGGCCCGACCCGTCCGCACGTTCATTCGACGCGGAACGGTTCGCGACGGACGGTGCGAGCGGCCATTCCGAGTACTTCGATAATGGGACGAAATCCCTGGACAACATCGCCACCATCGTCAATGGTGATTACGACGTCGAGTACGTGGCTCGGCGGTTCGGCTGACGCACGAGCGGGCCGGGAACGCGGCGGACGGCTAAGCCGAGAGCCTCGCGTCGTAGCGATGTGCTCAGCAGCTTTGCGGCCATCGACCCAGCCGTGAACAACCATGCCACCACCGCGACCCACAGCCAGGCGTGCCCGACCTGTTCGACGATTGGCAACGTATTGGCGCGGCCGAGATAGATTCCCGCGACGGCGTACATCCCGAGCGGAAACACCATGCTCCAGAAGTTCGCGTCGTATCTGAAAGGTATGCGGTGAACCAGATGCCGCCACACTCCGGCGGCGATCAGGACCGGAATAAGCCAGGTCGCGAAGCACCAGAAGACGACGACCAGACCGGCTATGAGACCGCGAACCGAATCCACCATCGGGGTGCTGTCCATCTCGATGATCTTGGCGCCGGCAACCACAGTTATGGCCATGGCGCCCATCGACACCCAGTAGGGCGGATTCAGCTGCAGCGGGGTCACCGGATACCACATGAGACGAAGCACGACGAGCATCGCGGCGGAGGCGTACAAGATGACGCCCACCGACCAGGCCATCACCGACACCATCGCCAGAAGCTGCTGCAGCGCGGCGAAACGCGGTTCGATCGCGGCCGCCAAGACGGCGACGGACTGGCTGGCGACGACCCACGTGAACCACGTGCCGTTGGCTGCGGCGATGATCGGGCGCTTCGCACGTCCCAGGACCGATACCCACGGGACCGCATAACCGAGCAGGATGCCTACGGGCGCGGAAACCGCCAACAGGATCAGCGCGGTGACCGGGGATTCGGTGGCGAGTCGGACGCCGATCACGTTCGTGCCGGCCACGAATGTGAAGAACCCGAACGCCCGCCGGGGATCGTGCATGTCGGCGACCATCTGAGCCCGAAACGACACGAACCGCCACGCGGTCAACGCACTAAAGACCAGGTGGGCGAATACGGCGAGCGCCAGCAGGACGCGGGAGGCCACCTGAAAGCCTTCCAGCGACAGTCCCACGGAGACGATCCCGCTGGCCATGACGAGAGCGAAATAGCCCGGCGGGAAAGTTGCCACGAAGGAACGCGCCCATGAATACATCCCCAGCACATTAACGCCCCACGCGGTAGCGCCCATGATGGACCTCGGTGGCTGTGATGCATCCGGACGCTATCGGCTGCGCAAATGCGAGTGACGCATGCCGTAGCTGAAATACCAGACCAATACCAGGCAGGTCCAACCCGCGAACGCGACGAGGGTGATGGGACGCAGATCTTTGATGATCCAGCCGCATCCGATGATCGCAAGGATCGGCGTGACCGGATAGCCCGGCACTGTGAAACCTCGCGGAAGATCAGGCTCCCGCCGCCGCAACACCATCACGCCAATCGATACCACGAGAAACGCGAACAGGGTCCCGATGCTGGTCAGCTCCGCCAAGAACTGGATCGGCAACAGACCGGCGAGCAACGCGACCGCCGAAGCCACCACGATCGTGTTGTGGATCGGCGTCCGCGTCCGAGGGTTCACGCGATGGAACAGCTTAGGAACCAGGCCATCCTTGGAAATGGCGTAGAGGATGCGGGTTTGACCGTACAACGTCACCAACGTGACGCTGAAGATCGAAACGACTGCGCCCGCAGCCAGGACCATGCCCGGCCAACTCGTCCCCGTCACGCTGGTCAGGATCGCGGCGAGACCGGCCTCCTGCCCTTCGAAGTCCGCCGTCGGTTGCGCCGCTACGGCGACAATGGCCACCAGTATGTATACGACGGTTACCGTGATGAGCGACAGAATGATCGCCAGCGGCAGATTACGTCGGGGATTGACCACTTCTTCGCCCGCGGTGGACACGGCGTCGAGGCCTACATAGGAGAAAAAAATGATTCCGGCCGCCGAAAACACACC
The DNA here is from genome assembly GCA_019112895.1 of Candidatus Stackebrandtia faecavium. GTDB lineage: Bacteria > Actinomycetota > Actinomycetes > Mycobacteriales > Micromonosporaceae > Stackebrandtia > Stackebrandtia faecavium. The sequence continues at coordinate 4,678 of DXIM01000179.1, read as the reverse complement.
CGCGGTTCCGGCCGGGGCGAAGTTGGCGAAATTATTGGTGTTCCAGCCCTGCAATCCCACGACGATGAACAAAGCCAACACACCGAGTTTGATGAGCACCATGATCGCGTTCGCGCGTGCCGATTCGCTAGCGCCCCGCACCAACAGGAACGCGCACATCGCCACCAGGAGTACCGCGGGAATGTTAATGATGCCGCCAGTTTCGGGCGAGCTTGCGAACGCCTGTGGGATCTCAGCCCCCAGCAGCGAACCGAACAGTTCGTTCAGGTACTCCGACCAACCGACGGCAACCGCTGCTGACGAGACACCGTATTCCAACAGCAGACAGCCAGCGATCACGACCGCTACCAGTTCGCCCAAAGTCGCGTACGCATACGAATACGACGACCCGGAGATCGGTACCGCGCTCGCCAGCTCCGCGTAACATACCGCCGTGAGACCCGCTACCACGCTGGCGATGACGAAGGACCAGATGACGGCCGGACCGGCGACCGGCACCGCCTGCGTCAACACGATGAAAATACCGGTGCCCACGGTCGCACCGATGCCGAAAGCCGTGAGCTGAAACAGGCTCAGGCTGCGTTTGAGTTGGTTCTCACCGGCTGGTTTGTCCGGCTCGATGGGCTTGCGTTGCGCCAGTTGTCGCAATGTCATCTCTGGGAGCCCTCCAGCGACGGGTCATCGAATAATCGCATCTTGGCACAAAGCGGGCGTCCGTGTTCGTACTCGCCGGTGGTGGTATCGGCGGGTGACCCAGCGGGGTTCTTGTCTGGTTACGGTCGCGAAGCGATGAAGACGAACTCGCGCCCCGGCCGGTCGGGCGCGTCTTGCACGGCGTCAATCACGAAACCGGTGTCAGCGAGCGCCTGTGCGATTTCTTGGCGCTGGCGAAAACGCAGAGTCGACGTCGATTCGATCAGGGCATCGTCAGCGTGGAATCGGTGGGTCCAACGAAACGTCACGAGAGGCTCCATGACCTCGAGGAGTTCGCACCAGGATTCGACCGGACCGATGCCCGGGATGTCCGTAACGGCATGGGTTTGTTCTCGGTTCCAGCCCAACCATGCGCGTTGTTGTGGGACACGGGCTTCGAACACAAGACGACCACCAGATTTCAGTACAGAGTGGATTGCCTGAAGGGTGTCGGCGAAGTCGTCGTCGGTGATGAAAACCTGCGCGACATTGGCCGTCATCGTGGCCATATCCGCCTCGAGGCGCGGTACGTCGGTCGCGTACCCGTGTATCCATTCGACCTTCTCCGCGTGACGCTTGCCCCGCGCCACCTCGAGCGAAGCAGCCGCCGGATCGACGCCGGTCACATCGATTCCGCGTTGAGCGAGCATGCAGGCGAAGGTGCCGGTGCCGCAACCGATGTCGACGACGCGGCGTGCGCCGAATTCGTCGACGATCGCCGCGTATACGTCGAGGTCGTCGCGGTTGGGATCGAGCGGATCGTATATCTCGGCGAGACGTCGGTCGGCGAATATCGGGTCGGGCATGACTGGATCATCGTTTTTAACGCCCGCAGTCGCAATCCATTAACGCGTCGCGCACGGTTTCAGGCCCCGAGAGCGAACGCGACGATGAACCCGAACGCAGTGGACAACCCCACCCACCAACCCCCGTCCCGGTATGCCTCCGGCATCAGTGAGTCCGCGAGTACCGCGATCGTCGCGCCACCGGCGAATGCCTGGATGATGGCGATGTGCCGCGCCGTGATGACGTCGGTGATGCTGTTGGCGAGCAACACTACGAGGACCAGGACCGCGGCGACGGTGCCCCACAGCGCCAGCCCGCGCGAGAGCCGGAAACCGTGGCGTTTTCGCATCGCCGCCGCGCTGCCGACCGCTTCGGGAACGTTGCCGACAGCTACGGCCACCAGCAGCACGATGCCGCCACCTTCGAGCGACACACCGAGGGCCGTGTTCTCGGGGATCCCGTCGAGCAGCGCGCCCAACATCAGCGCTGGCCCGAGTGCGGCCGGGCCGAGTTTCGTCTCAATCAGCCGGTCGGCGGCGACATACACGAGTGCGCCACCCAGGAGCGCGGACGCCGCTATCGCGATGCCTTGGGAGTCGAAAGCCGGTTGGAAGAGTTCCGTCGATACCGCGGCTATCATCGAGCCCGCGCCGAACGCCATCATTGCGGCGAGCGCTTTCGTCGGCAGGTCTCGTACGAGTCCCACGATCGCCCCGATGAGCATCGGTATGGCGGTTCCCAATCCGTAGAGTAGCGCTGTCCACATGCGGTCGATGCTACGAGCAGTCGGGGTTTTGTCCGCATTTTCGCGACAGGGGTGGCGGGGTGTCGATCATGTTTGCGTCGTTTGGTGCTGCCGCGCAGTCGGTTTTACGGCCATTCGAGCCGAGATCGCTGTCGAGCGCAGCTGGCCGAACGCCAGCGTGGCGGTGAAAGCTTTCGTAGGCAGGTTTCGTACGGGTGATGCGGACTCCAGTCCGCGGGTAGGGCATTTCGCGCGCTGTCGCGATCCGAAAGTTGTTCATAGTGGTCGCATCGGCGGTGCGCGTTCTAGGAGATGAGAAAGTCCGACGTGGATTCGACGTGGCTGGGATCAGGCTCTGTCTGTTTCGTATGATCTGAGCCGCAAATGTTATCCTGCAACAGGAATCGAACACGGAAGTGCAATGAAGACAGTCTGTTATGGTCAAATGTTTGAGGGGTATGCCGCGGGCGTCATGACTCATGTGCCTCGAGCGTGCGTTCGGTAGGTGCGGCGAGGAAGGCGGCGTTCGCCGTTCGTCGAAAACGACGGAATGTAAAGCGCGTGCCAGTAGATCCCACTCGAATATTGACCACTCTATGCCCAAAAAAGGACAGCCGAGATGAAGCCCTTCCACACGCGACCGTGGTTGCGTCGTGTCAATGCCGTCGTGATATCGCTGGCATGCTGTGCCGCCGCAGCTGCATGCGAGAGTGTCGATTACAGCCAACTGTCCAGTGGTGACACGAAGCCACCGCCCGTGGTCGAAACCGTGTGGGATGTGACGGTCGATGCGAGTGAAGAGGCAGCCAAAGCGGCCATCGATGGTGAAGAACTCTTCGTGTGGGGTCAGAGCAAAGGCGACCTGACCGCGTACGGTCTGGCCACTGGGGATGAGCTGTGGGACGCGGGGGCCGAGGTGGAAAATGCCTGGGTGACGGAAAAAGTGATCGTGGTGGAAACCGAAGACGGGGACGTCCAGGCTCTAGACCGCGAAAGCGGTGAGCGCCGTTTCGCGCTCGAGGGAGCCGAATATGACGACAAGGTCGCCGTCACGACCGACGGCGTGGCAGTACTGGGGAAGAAAGACAGGGAGGCGGTGCTCACCTTTCACGACATCGATTCGGGCGAAAAAGTGTGGAGCAAGGAAGTCGACGGCAGCCCGACGCGCAGCACGAGCGTTTTGGCCCCGACCGAATCCCCACACGCAGAGGGACGGCGCGACAGCGCCGAAGAGCGGATACGTATCGCGCAGGAATCCCCGCTGATCTATGTATCCGATGAACTCGAGGAGCACTACGCGATTCATTCCGTCGCGAACGGGGAACAAAACGGCAGCGTTGACGTAGACATCAGCAGCAGCACGGACGGCTTCGCGACGATGACCGATGAGGGGAATGTGTTGACGTTGGTGCAAACCGAGGATTGCACTGCCGGCTACGTCGTGGTGAACGAGGAATTCGCCGAGATCGAAGTCTTCAACATGTACGGCGGTCACGGTTGTCCTAACTCTCCGACATCCGCTCAACGAAACTTCACGGACGGGAAGCTATACGGGCTCACCTCGTCCGATAAGCCTTACCTGATCGACGTCGACACGGGCGACGTCGTGTGGACCGCTTCGGAAGAGGGCTCGCCGGCGACCTTCACAGACGGCGTCGCCACATACGAACGAGACGGCTATTTGAAGGCCATCGATGTGGATGCCGCTGCAGACGAGAATGAACGTCTGTGGGATTGGGACTTCAATTCGATCGAGTTTCCGCCGAACTACGGTCGCCTCAATAAACGCAAGATAATTACTGTTACCGGCGTCGACTACCACGCTGGCGCCGGAGGCGGAGTCGCCGTCATGGGGAACGAGGAGTTCTCCTGCGCAGTGGATATCAAGGATGGGGAGCCGTTGTGGACGTTCCCCGGCACAGTAATGGATCTCAACGACGAGTATGTGGTCCTGCGCGAGGGCTACGGTGACCACCAGAACCTGCAGGTTTCGCACATCGGCGACTGACTAGGTGAACGGGCGGCATCGACACGATGCCGCCCGTTGTCTCTTCGGTGCTAGACCCCGGACCCTGTCGGCCCCGGCCTTTCAGGCTCTTCGGCCCTGCCGGACCCTGTCGTCATGTCAGTAACATGCCGAGCAAGACGGCGGCGACCTAAAGGACGCGTCGGGCCCCGGGGATCGTCCTTACGGCGCACGCGACCAGCCAACACAACGGCACCGCGATCAATGCGAGCACCGCGAACTTTGCCAGCGCGCTGGCTCCCCAAGCACTCAGCGCGTACCCACCCGCCACCAACACCAGCGGGTGCACGACGTAGACGGCGAACGCGTTGTCGGACAGGAAACGCGCGAAGCGGTTCTGATGACTCGCGATGCGTTGGAACAGGCCGGTGGCGAAGCCGATCATGCCGATCACCACGCCGGACTCGGCGAGGCTGTTGGCGAGCATG
>DXIM01000178.1 GCA_019112895.1 Candidatus Stackebrandtia faecavium | reverse complement strand
TTCCTTGGACAAGTCGTAGGTGTCGACCATGGCCGACCAGCCGTCGGTCCGCTTGGAGAACTCATTCTCGAGGCAGAAGTTGCGTTCCGCTTCCGGCACCTTCGTGATGTCGGACATGGATTCGAGGCCGTGTTCGTTCGCGAAATCCTTCTTGACGGCGATCGCATAGGTGTTGTTGAACGGTGCCGGAGGTGACCAATAGATACCGTTTTTGTCCAGGTCCTCCTCCGCCACCGCCTCATAGAGCGCCTTGTCGTCGGCGACGTCGACACCACCGAACTTGCCTTCGTCGTCGGGACTGTCGTGACCCAGGTAGTTGATCCAGCCGGTGCCGGTGTATTCCCACACCAGGTCCGAGTCGCCGCGCAGCATCGATTCCCGGACGTTGCGGCTGCCTTTCGTATTGGTCCGGTCGATGACCGTCGCGTCCTTCGAAGCCAGCACCAGCGACAGCATCTTGCCCAGCAGCAGCTGCTCGGTGAATTCCTTCGACGTGACGACGATCTCGGCTCCGTCCAATGAGTCGAACTGATCCAGCGCAGGACCGGCATCCACGTCCGGTATGTACTGCGACGCCGGCTGCAAACCGCACGCGGTCAACAGGACGGGAGCCAGCGCGGCGGTGATGAATAGTTTTACTCTACGCATCACATTCACACTCCTTTCGGGTGGAGCGCGCGCTCGGCGATCGCGGCGATCCAGTCAATCGTCAAGGCCAGCAACGCGATCAGGATGCTTCCGGTGACCAATACCGGGAACTGGTATTGGGTGACGCCCACGACGATGAGCTCGCCCAATCCGCCGGAGCCGATGAATGTTGCCAGCGAAGCGACCCCGACATTGAGTACCAACGTGGTTCGGATCCCCGCCAGGATGACGGGCACCGCGAGGACCAGCTCGACCCGAAACAACACCTTGGTCGCCGACATGCCGATGCCGCGTCCCGCGTCGATCAGCGCCGGGTCGACCTGTTCGAGACCGACCAGCGTGTTACGCAGCGCCGGCAGGATGCTGTACAGCGACAATGCGACGACCGCGGGCCAAAACCCGATGCCGAACCACACCGCCAGCAAGGCGACGACGCCGATCGCGGGCGCGCCCTGAGCCATGTTCGCGGCGGTGAGTATGAACGGACTCATCGCCTTCGTCTTCTTACGCGACAACAGGATCCCCAGGGGGATCGCGGTCAACAGCACGAGCACCGTCGAGACCGCGGTCAGGCTGACGTGCTCCACGATCTTCGAGGTGACGAAGCTGACGTTCAATGACGCGGCCATGGCCGAATCGATCTCGACGGATTTCAGATACACGATGAGCCCCAGGGTCATCGCCAAGATGACTGCGGGCGTCGCCACCAGTGCCCACGGTTTCTTGTCCGTGTCGGCCGCGGTCGCGCCAAAGGTTTCGGGGTCTTGATGCACGGTTGCTGTCACTTGGCACTCCCTCGACGGCTTTTGGCGCGTTCGCGCAACTGCCCGATCGCGTATTGCACGGTCGCCAATGTCACGCTGCCGACGTATTTGCGCCGTTCGAGAACCGGAAGACATTCCGATTCGGACCGCAGCAGCGCTTCGAGTGCTTCCTGGACGGTCGCGCGTGCGCTGATGCTGCCGTCGGCTTCCCGGTCGCCGCTGTCGCCGATCGATCCGTCGATGCCGTCGAGCGTTTCCTTTGACACCCACCGCGCGGGTCGGGATTTTTCGTCGAGTATCAGCGCCCACGGCGTGTCGGTGTCGGAGACTTTCGCCGCGACCTGGTGCGCATCGTCGTCGGCCGACGCGGTTACCACGTCGGCGAGTTCGATGTCGGATAGCCGGGTCACGTTCAGCAGTTTCATCGCGCCGCCTTCGCCGATGAAACCTTCGACGAAGTCATTGGCCGGGTTGGCCAGGATCGCGGCGGGTTCGTCGTATTGGACGATCTTGGAGCCTTCGGCGAGGATCGCGATGCGGTCGCCGAGTTTCACGGCTTCGTCGAAGTCATGTGTTACGAACACGATCGTTTTGCTGAGTTCGTCTTGCAACGCCAGCAGTTCGTCTTGCAGTCTTCCTCGCGTGATGGGGTCGACCGCGCCGAAAGGCTCATCCATGAGCAGCACCGGAGGGTCGGCCGCCAGCGCCCGGGCGACGCCGACACGCTGTTGTTGTCCTCCTGACAGTTGCCTGGGGTAGCGGTTGGCGTAGCCGCCTTCGAGGCCGACGAGTGACAGCATCTCGCGCACTCGTTCGGAGATCTTGGCTTTGTCCCACTTGAGCATGCGCGGCACCATGGCGATGTTGTCCGCGACCGTCATGTGCGGGAAGAGACCGCCGGCCTGGATGACGTAACCGATCTGGCGACGAAGGTCGTTGGGTTCCTTCTGTCGTACGTCTTCGCCCCCTATGAGGATCTCGCCGCTGCTGGGTTCGATGAGGCGGTTGATCATGCGCATCGTCGTGGTTTTGCCGCAGCCTGACGGCCCGACGAACATGACGATCTCGCCGGCCGGGATGGTGAGGTTGACGCGGTCGACCGCCGCGACCCTTTGGCCCGGGTATCGCTTAGTGACGTCGCGAAGCTCGATGCTCACTTCGCTGTGTTCGCTGAGTGAGTTGTTGTTGGCGTTAGACACGAAGTCCCCTAGAGGTGGTGAGGCGTCCTATGAGTACATACACTGCGTCGAATAGCAATGCGAGCAAGATGATTCCTACGGTTCCGACGAGGATCGCGTTGAGCGAGTTGGCACCGCCCAGGCGCGCGAGCCCGGAGAAGATCAGGTCACCGAGGCCGGGACCGGACACATAGGCGGCGATGGCCCCGATGCCCATCGTCAGCTGTGTCGCCACGCGAATGCCCGTCAGTACGACTGGCCACGCGAGGGGCAGTTCGATGCGGAACAGGATTCCCATGCGCCCCATGCCCATTCCTTTGGCCGCATCCACCATCGACTTATCGACATTGGATAGACCAACGATGCTGTTACGCACAATCGGCAGGATCGCGTAGACAGTGAGCGCGACGACTGCGGGCGTGACGCCGAGACCGACGATCGGAATCATGACGCCGAACAGGGCAAAGGACGGGATCGAAAACGCTACAGACGAGATGCCGCCGGCCAATCCGGACAGCCAGGGTGTCTTATATACGGCGATCGATACCCCGACCCCGATTATGGCCGCAAGAAGTACACATTGGAAAACCATGCTCGCGTGCTGGTACGCCTCGAAGACGAGCAAGCCGAGATTTTGCCTAATGTATGCAAAAGTGTTCAAATTTTGTCCTCCATTCGCTGCGCATGCCAACATCGGCGAACGAATTCGGACAATCAGGCACGCGCAAGCATCAAACATAGAGGCAGAGACGCACCGATCCGAGCCCACCGTGATCGATCGTTATCGATTCGATAGCGAAGAATGGCGCGCGTTTCGTCAGAATCGTCGCTGCACACAGACGCACGCAGCGACAACATAAAAACTAATGTAGACACTTCATCGGAGGAATCGACGGCGCGATCAAACCGTCTTCGTCACCTTCTGCAGCCCCCGCGGCGCATCCGGATTCTGACCCCGCTGCAAAGCCATGCTCAACGCCAGCTGCTGCATAGGCAACACATCCAGCAACGGGCTGAAACGTTCCTCCACGTCCGGCGTCGCCAGGGCATGCACCGCCGCATCCGTTCCTTTCGGACCGATAGTGACCAGGTCGGCTTGCTGCTGCGACAGGCGCTGCGCCACCTCGACCATCGCCGCGCCGCCCGGACCGTTACCCATGAACGCCAGGATCGGCAGTTGCGAATCGACCATCGCGAGCGGACCGTGCAGCAGGTCTGCCCCGGAGAAGGCTAGTACCGGAAGATAGGACGTCTCCATCAGCTTCAACGCAGTCTCGCGCGCAGTCGGGTAACCCAGGCCCCGCCCCGTCGTGATCATCTGCGACGCGAAACGGTATCGGCTCGCCAGCTGCCCCGGCGCCGGATCGTCCAACACAGTGCGCGCCAGTTCGGGGAGATCCGCCACGAAGGCGTCCACCTGCGGGTCGCGACCGCGGATCCCCTCGATCAACAGCAGCAGCGCCAAGAGTTCGCTCGTATAGGTCTTGGTGGCGGCGACCGCCAATTCCTTACCGGCCTGCAAGTCGATGTGGTGGTGCGCCGTGTGCGCCAGCGCCGAGTCGGAGTTGTTCGTGATCGCCAGCGTTTGTGCGCCGGACGCACCCGCAGCTTGCAGGACCTGATCGATGTCGGGCGAGCCGCCGGACTGCGAGACCCCGACGACGAGGCAATCGGCAAACTCGTGGCGTGCCCCGTATAGCGTGATCGAGCTCGGGGCCGCGATGCTGGCCCGCAGCCCCAAACGCACCTCCGCGAGATACGCGCCGTACAGCGCGGCGTGGGCGGACGTGCCGCGCGCGACGAACACGATGCTCTTGGGCCGGTTCTGCGCGATAGCTGCAGCTACCTGCGCGACGTGCGCGCCTTGAGAATCAACGAAGTGCGCATACACCTTCGGCTGTGACGCGATATCCGCGGTCATGGCACTGCCGGGCATGGGAGGAGCCGAGATCCCGGAAGTGAGGGTGTCGTTGTGGTCAGCACTGTCGCTTTGATTCATGATCCGCCCGCTTTCTGCACGAAGTTGCGCATATACAGCATATTGCGCACAGTTTTACTCGATCATGCGGACCCTGTCAGGTCCGGTTCACCGCGTTGGCCCGGACACACCGAAGCGCGCGACGTCGACCGACATCGCGCGCAAAAGCACCGAAGGTGCCGGTTGCCAGTCCCGTTGTGGGACGTAGTGGAACCCGAGCCGCTCGTACAGACGCATAGCCGGTGTCTGGATGGGCCTGTCCTGCGTGAACAGGACTACACGCACGCAACCATGTTCGCGGGCATATTCAATGCATGCCGACAGCAACGCCTCGCCGACGCCTCGACGTTGCGCCCGCGGCGCCACCGACAGCATCCGGATCTCGAGCTCCTCGACCCCCGTGGCCAACTCGACCAAGGGGCTCCCAAACGGGCACAGGGTCACCGAGCCCGCGATGCCGTCAAGCTGCGGGTCCTCGGCGACCAAAAGCGGAGAATGCGCGAAACGTGCGGGCGCGTCGCGCAGCTCGGAGGCGTAGTCACTATCCGGAGGCAACAAACCGGCCGCGGCGTAGGCGGCCACCGTGATGTCGCCGACCTCGTCAAGCTCCGATTCGCGTGCGGGACGGACCCGAAGCCCCATCTCCTGCTCCCTAACTGGATCGCGCTCGGGCATGCGCAGGTCACGATCATTCCACGGTGGCGATCAGGTCGCCTTCCTGCACGACGTCGCCTTCGGACACCGCGATGTCGACTACGGTGCCGTCGTCTTCTGCATGCACCGGGATCTCCATCTTCATGGATTCCAGGATCACAATGGGATCGGCATCGGTGACGGCGTCGCCCTTCTTCGCGACTACCTTCCACACATTCGCCACCATCTCCGCGCGAATCTCTTCGGCCATGCCCGACTCCAATCGTGTTAATGCGGTCAGCTCACAATAAAGGGTGATTGCGGCCAGGCCAACGGCCAGTGCCGATCGCCACGTTACTGTGGCGCAGGCAATGCGTATGGTGCACCTCGCACCATCGATACAAGGAGGAACCGATGTCTAAGCGGGCACGTAAGCGTAAAGACCGTAAGCGCAGGAACGCTAACCACGGCAAACGTCCCAACTCGTAACACAAGAATGGGTGGCCGACGTGGCCACCCATTTTCATGAATCGGACGAAACGACTACTTCTCGAAGTCGAACTCCGCCAGCTTCGCCCGCAGCCTCGCCTTCACCTCGGCGGGCGCGGCGTCCTTCGAGCAACAGCGGTGCACCAGCGCCCGCACGTCCTGCTCTATCCCGTATTGCGCCAAGCATGGCGAGCATTCCGCCAGATGCTGTTTGATGATCTCCTGGCGCGCTTGCGCACATTCCGAATCCAAATAGAAATAGACTTCCGCGAGTACCTCGCGGCAGTCCATTTCCTGTGAGTCGTCACTCACTGTGCACCACCTTGCCCATGCACAGATGCCACGCCGAATCCACGTTGCGCGGCATAATCCTGCAGCATCTCGCGTAGCTGTCGACGGCCCCGGTGCAACCGTGACATCACCGTTCCGATCGGTGTGTTCATGATCTCGGCGATTTCTTTATAGGCGAAGCCTTCGACATCCGCCAAGTAGACCGACAGTCGAAACTCTTCCGGCAGGCGCGCGAGGGCGTCTTTGATGTCCGAGTCCGGCAAACGGTCCAAAGCCTCGGTTTCGGCCGAACGCAGTCCTGAAGACGTGTGCGATTCGGCGGCGACCAGCTGCCAGTCGGTGATTTCCTCGGCCGGCGACTGCTGCGGCTGACGCTTCTTTTTGCGGTACGAGTTGATGTAAGTGTTGGTCAGGATCCGATACATCCAGGCCCGTAGATTGGTTCCCGCCCTGAATTGGTGGAACGCGGCGTAAGCCTTCAGGTAGGTCTCCTGTACCAAGTCTTCGGCGTCTTGGGGATTGCGCGTCATTCGTAGGGCGGCGCCGTATAGCTGATCGACCAACGGCATCGCGTCACGCTCGAACCGTTCGCGTTGCTGCGACTTGTCTTCTTGTTCGGGTTCCGACCCTGTAGGCGTCACCGGGCCCCCTCTCGTGTCCTCCGCCGAGGGTACGACACTGGGTGCGCCCGTGCCCGGGCTAATGTCCGACGTCACGGGGTCCTGCGGCCGGGATTGCGCAGCTCCACTCAACATCTGTTGCAGCTGCCGGGTCTTGCCCGGATCGATACGTGTGCGAGTCATCACCACTAGTCGAGACTCCCTTCTGGGTCCACTGGTGCTCGCCGGTATAACGCGTAGTGGGGTGACTTCATTCCCGTGAACGTGCGCGATAGACCACAGTTTCCGGCGAATGTGCGCTGCTGCGACGCAATTTCGGCCTCGACCGTCACTTCGCGGCCACGACAGTCGTTGACTCTTGTGAACCCGTAAGGGATCTCCCGAAGCAGACCTCACGGTCTGCGCCAACCTCCCAGGCCCTGCCCGGGCCCGGCAGCAGACACCGCAGCCGGGCTCGGGATGGGTACTAGCGCGCTTAATGCGACTGCCACGGTGTCTCGCCACGCAATCAGCATGGCCTGGCGCTCACGCGGGGTCGTTCCTCCCCACACGCCGTTACGGTCACCGGCGTCCAGAGCCGAAGCGAGGCACGATGCCCGCACCGTGCAGTTCGAGCACAGTTCGAGCGCGGCCCGCGGGCTCTCCCGAGCTTGCGGTTCGGGGAAGAAGGTCTCCGGATCGACAGTCCGGCAACGGCCGCGCAAGCGCCATTCCGGATCCTTGCGGCGTCGGTCGAGCGCCTTCCGCAACCGGGGGTCGTTGCGCGCGGCAACGACCTCTTCTGGTCTTGGCGCCTTTTTGCTACGACTCACCTGACCGCGCCTCCGCATCGACAGATAGATGTACATACTGAACGATTTCGATTCAGCATCTGCGTAGTTTTGTGTTTTACCCCACACGCAAGCACGAATCAAGAGTCCGTCGATGTCTCAAGCCAATTCGGCGAAACACATACCGAACCTAAAACAGGGTCGGCTGCTGCCCACCCGCACTGTGTGGCTGGGCATCGCCTTCGGAAACCTCCCGCACCAACCCGGGATGGTCAAAAGCGACGTTGCCGACCTGCGTTCCCACCGGCCGCAATTCGATGCCCCGCAACGTAGCCGTGTCCGGAGGCTCCAAAAGCTCCGACTCGGAGCCCGACTCGCCCAACCACGATTCGAAACGGTCCCTCGACAACAGCAACGGCATACGGTCATGCACCCTCTCCAGCTCACCCAGTGCCGCGGTCGTGAGGATCGTTGTACTCAGCAACGTCTCCTCGCCACGTTTCCAGACCTCCCACAGGCCAGCGAAAACGATCGGTTCACCGTCGCGAGACGTCAAAAAGTACGGTTGTTTCCGCTTACCCGGGCGTTTAGCCCATTCAAACCAGCCATCGACAGGGATAAGGCATCGGCGACGCGAGAAAGCCGCACGGAACGCCGCCGACGTCGCCACCTTCTCGGCGCGCGCGTTGAACATGCGGTTACCGATCGACACGTCCTTCGCCCACGACGGCACAAGCCCCCAGCGCGCCGCCGACACCACGCGCCCCTGCGCACTGCGTGATCGGCGCACCACAGCCGCACTGCGGGTCGGCGCGAGGTTATAGCCCATGTCTGCTTCACCGTGGGTGTCGTCGACCGCGTCGAACAAGGTAGCGAGGTCGTCACTGCTTCGCGTCGAGGCGTACCGTCCGCACATATCACAAGGCTACGCCGCACCCCCGACATACCCACGCCGCTAACCTAGAGGCGTGAAAATCGCTAATTCCCCTGCGGTTCGGCGTTGGCCAGCCCCCCAAGCCCACGACCCCGTCGACGCCACCGTCTCGCTTCCGGGATCGAAATCCATGATGTCGCGCGCGCTCATGCTGTCGGCGATCTCATCGTCGGCCAGTTCGATCGCGGACCCGTTGACCGCACGCGACAGCGCCCTGATGGTGGCGGCGCTGCAAGCGCTCGGAGTTCGCATCAACACCACCGACGACAGCCTGTGGGCGATACATCCCGGCGCGTTCCACGGAAGCACCACCATCGACTGTGGCCTGGCGGGCACCGTGATGCGGTTCGTACCACCCCTGGCCGGTCTCGTCGACGGCGACGTCACCTTCGACGGCGACCCGGCCGCACGGCGTCGACCCATGGGCCCACTGCTCGAGGCGCTCGGCCGCATCGGTGTCGACGTCAAGCACGACAGTGGCGGCCTGCCATTCACCATTGCCGGCACCGGTTCGGTTTCGGGCGGACACATCACGATCGACGCCTCGGCCTCGAGCCAGTTCGTCTCCGGTTTGCTCCTGTCGGCGCCGCGATTCGGTAACGGTGTCACCGTTACCCATTCAGGTGCGGCGATGCCATCGACCCCTCACATTCGCATGACGGTCGACATGCTGCGGGACGCCGGCGCCGTCGTCGACGATTCGGCCCGCAACACGTGGCGCGTCGAACCCGGACAGCCGTCGGGGCGCGCCTGGAGCATCGAGCCGGACCTGTCCAACGCGGCGCCGTTCATCGCGTCCGCGCTGGTGACAGCGGGCACCGTCACGATCTTGCGCTGGCCGCACCGCACCTCGCAGCCCGGGGATCTGCTCCGCCAGCTTGTCACCGACTTCGGTGGACGGGCCGAACTCACCGCCGACGGCTTGCGCGTCACCGGTACCGGATCGATCAACGGAATCGACGCGGAACTGTCCGAAGCGGGCGAACTGACGCCCGTCATCGCCGCCCTGTGCGCGCTGGCCGACAGCCCGTCGTCTCTGCGTGGCATCGCGCACCTGCGGGGCCACGAAACGGATCGCCTAGCGGGCCTGCGCGCACAGATCAATGGGCTCGGCGGCGACGTGATCGAAACCCCCGACGGTCTGCGCATCACGCCGAGTCCGCTGAAAGCAGGCGTATTCGAGACCTACGATGATCACCGGATGGCACACGCTGCCGCCGTCATCGGGCTCGTCGTTCCCGGCGTCGAATTGTCCGATGTAGCCTGTACCACGAAAACTTTGCCGCAGTTTCCCCAGATGTGGGACCAAGCCCTAGGACACTGACCTGAAGCACAAACGCCGCGAGTACAGCGAAGACGACGTCCGCATCCGGCCGAGCCGCCGGTCTCGTCCCCGTACCCGGATCAGACCGGCTCATAAAGACTCGGTCGAAGGTTTCGTCGTCGCCGTCGATCGCGGCCGATATGCGTGCCGGGTCGACGGAGACCGCAGCGTCACCGCAATGCGGGCGCGCGAACTCGGACGCAAATCGATTGTCGTCGGCGACAACGTCGCACTCGTCGGCGACACCTCCGGCAAGGACGGCACGCTGGCACGAATCGTGCGGGTCGCACCGCGGCACGGGCAGCTGCGCCGCACCGCCGACGATGACGACACGACCGAACGCATCATTGTGGCCAACGTGGACCAGCTCGTCATCGTCGCGTCGTTGACCGACCCACCGCCACGCACCGGCTTCATCGACCGTTGCCTCGTCGCCGCTTACGACGCCGACATCTCGCCGCTGCTGTGCCTCACAAAATCCGATATCGGACACGACACGATCCCGCAGATACGCCAGTACTACGACGACCTCGACGTCGAGATGGTCACATGCGGACGAAACACTCCACTGGAGACGCTGTCGAAATATCTCAGCGGGAAACTGTCGGTCATGATTGGACATTCTGGCGTGGGCAAATCCACGCTGGTCAACCGGCTCGTCCCGGGCGCGGACCGTGACGTCGGTGATGTCAGCGCCATCGGTAAAGGTCGCCACACCTCAACCAATGCGGTCGCCCTGCCTCTAGAGGACGGATGGGTCGTCGACACCCCCGGCGTGCGTTCCTTCGGTTTGGCGCACGTCTCGGCCGACTCGCTGCTGCATTCATTCGGCGACCTCGCCGACGTCGCCACACAATGTCCACGCGGCTGCGACCACACGGGCAACAACGACGACTGCGCGCTCGACAGCCTGCGACGTGACGACGCCACCTTGCCGCAACGGCTCGTAACGTACCGTCGGCTGTTGCATTCGACGACGAATCAATAAACTGTGCGTCATGTCCTCGTACTCGGATGATCTCGGTCTGGCTCACCTGCTCGCGGATTCGGCAGACACGATATCGATGCAGCGTTTTCGCAGCTCAGACTTGAAGATTGAGACCAAACCGGACTACACCCAGCTCACCGACGCCGACACGACGATCGAACAGACGATCCGGTCTACCTTGGCGCGTGCGCGGCCGCGCGACGGCATCCACGGCGAAGAGTTCGGAGACGAACCGGGAAAAGACGCGCGCCGTTGGGTCGTCGACCCGATCGACGGAACGTCCAACTTCGTGCGCGGAGTTCCCATCTGGGCGACGCTGATCGCCCTGTTTGACGGGACCGAACCCGTCGTCGGAGTAGTGTCAGCGCCCGTGCTGGGGCGACGCTGGTGGGCCGTGAAAGGCGCCGGAGCCTTCGCCGGTCGACACCGTAATCGGCCGCAACGAATCGGTGTTTCGGGTGTACGTCGAGTAGCTAACGCTTCGCTCAGTTTCTCCAGTTTCGACTCTTGGGCGGACTGCGACCGCGCGCAGGAAATGTTCGATCTCGTCAGCGACTGTTGGCGTTCCCGCGGCTACGGCGATTTCTACAGCTATGTGCTGCTGGCCGAAGGGGCGGTCGACATCGCGGCCGAACCGCAGGTCGCGCTGTGGGACTTGGCCCCGTTGGCGCTGATCGTCGAGGAAGCCGGCGGCAAGTTCACCGACCTGCACGGCCGGCCCGGCCCGGACGGCGGCTCCGCCGTGGCGACCAACGGACTGCTGCACGACGACGTCCTGGCCAGAATCGGGCTGCAGCATTAGCGGAATAAGAAGATCGGAAGCACATCGCCCACCCGCGTCAGCGCGTCGCGGGCGATGAGGAAACCGAGGATTCCCACGATCCAGCCGGTCGACTCGCCCGCGTTACGTTCCAGCCAGCGCGACAGCTTCTGCAGTACCGATTCGATCTTCTTACCCGCCGCCATGCGCAACAGCAGTAGCACCAGGGCCGGGACCACCATGACGAGGCAGTAACCCGCCAACACGCCCACCTGCAAGGCAGTGGCGGCACCGGACGCCTGGATGAAACCGATCCCGGCCAGATACGGCAGCATCATCATCGATTCCAGACTCGTCGCCACCAGCGCCAAGCCCATGAGCGGAAGCAAACCGGACGACTGTTTCCGCGTGATCGTGGTGCCGTCGCTCGTGCCCGGGTACGCCCCCTCGGCCACGGCTTTATCGCGCCAGCGCATCAGTCTTCCCTGCGGCGGCGCATCCAGTCCCTGCGCGCGGGCTTGTGCTTGTTTCTCGTCCCATTTCTTCCGGCCCGGGATGAAAAAAGCACCCACGAGCATGCCCGCACCGAGCACGAGCTGGATCATGCTGCCGGTGTCCGTTTGCCTCAACTCATCGAGGTTCGGCAGGATTGCGCTCGCGCCCGCCAACAAGGCGAGTCCCAACAGGAAATAGAAACCAGTAACGGTCGCCAAGAAGACGAGCACGCGGCCGGCCCGCAAGCGGCCAGGCGTGATCATGAACCAGATCGGCAGGACGAACGTCCCCGTGCTGGTCGAGTCGACGAGCGCCAACACGACCAGTGTTGCTATCAGCGATGCCTCCATGGATCCCATTTTCGCGTCAGCACGTACGCCATCGGTATGCGTCGAAGTGGTGATTCGTCCCGTGCGTCTACAACTTTCGTCGCATTCGGCTTCGGCGTCGGCTGTGATGCAATTACGGGGTGACGCGGTTTACCAACTGGTGGCAGTACCGCATCGGGTACGACACTCCGCAGCGGTGCGCCCTCGATGCGCTCGGCACCCTGATCGTCGGCTCGCTGCTGATCGGTTTCGGCCTCGACAATCATTTCTCGTCCCCTGCTTTGGGCATCGAAACCGAGAATCTGTGGTGGCGCCTGGTGACGTTGCTGCCCATGTGCGGCCTCGTGGTCGCCAAGGCGTGGTGGCCGCAGAAGGCGCTGGCGGCAGGCAGTGTCGTTTTCTTCGTCGACCTCGCGTTCGGTAACGGCATCGGTGTCACCGTCGGGATCTTCGATCTGATCCTTGGTGCCGCCACCCGCAGCACCGCGCGGCAGCATCGCCGCATTGGATACATCATCTTCGCGTTCACGGCGTTGGCAACAGCGTCGGCGGCGGCCGTCTCGAACGATCCGCGCCTCACTCTGACGGTCATGCTGATGTGCCTGGCGGTGCTCGGCACTCCGTACTCGTGGGGTTCGATCGTGCGTAAACAGGCCCAATTGATGGTGATCGCGGAGGAGCGCGCGAAAGACGCCGAACAGCTTGCGCAGCTGCAACACATCGACACGGTGCGTTCCGAACGTGCCCGAATGGCACGGGATTTGCACGATTCCTTGGCCGGCAGTCTCGCTGCCGTCGCCGTCAACGCGGAGGCGGCGTTGACGTTGGCGAAACGCCACGACACACAGGAACATTTGCACGCCAGTGTGACGGCCATCCGCGAGTCGAGTGTGTCGGCTCTTCGCGAGATGCACACGATGATCGAAGTGCTGCGGCGCGACGATGCGGACGCGACTGTCGCACCGCCGCGTCTCGAAGAAATAGACAGTCTCGTCAACACTTTGCGCACCGCCGGCCATTCGATCGAAATGTCGCGCAGCGGAGCCGGCGACCTTCCGGCAGCCGTCAGCCAATCCGCCTACCGCATCGTGCAGGAGTCGCTGAACAACGCGACGAAACACGGTGGCGACGCGCCGGTCGTGGTGTGTATCGGCCGCGACGGTGACGCCCTGTCGATCAGGGTGAGCAACGACATCGGATCCCGTTCGGAGCCCGGCTGGCAACGTTCCCACGGGATCGGCATCGCATCTA
>DXIM01000177.1 GCA_019112895.1 Candidatus Stackebrandtia faecavium | reverse complement strand
CCGGGCCAGCGCGATCGTTCCGTATGCGGTCACACTGTGATGCGAGATGCCATGGTGTCGTTCGCGCGGGTCAGCGTCGGAGATCCGCAACGCGCCGATCGGCCGGCCCCCGAGCGCAGCAATCGCATTGACGGCTTCACCGCTTTGAACTCCGGAAAAGCCCCATCGGGTGTCGGTACCCAAGTTCCCGGGGCCTTGGGACACGACGACGACGTCCGCCCCCAAGACGTGACGTGCCGCCAATAGCCCGGAATACAGGTTCGTGGCTTCGATATCTCCACCGAACGCCTGCCCCACCGTGATGGTGCCGATGAGCTGCGGAGCAAGTGAATCGATCGTGCGTGAAAACCAGGCCGGCAACGCCCCACCATCGGTCATGACATAGCAGACGCGTGCCTGCGGACGACTATCGAGGATCCCGGACAGAATGGCCGGTAGCGCGGAATGCAGGTCGGCCACGACAACGGGGACCCCGGATATGTCGACCGCCGCTGCGATGGTGTCATGATGCGGCGAACCCTGCTCATCCACCGACAGTGTCATTACCTGTTGCGGTGTATAGCGTCCCTTCACGACATGTCCGGGATCGTCGACGTCGTCCGGCAACCGCTCGGGGATTGCCACCACGAAGCCGTATCCGCCGGTGCCGAGGCCTTTGGCGAGGGCATTACAATTCAAGAGGACTTGATCGCCGATGCGGGGCTCGCCGACGATGGATGTGTAGGCCAATGCCCGGATTCGTGCGGGATCATCGGGGGAGCGGGCGGTGAGTTCAATGTCCACTTCGACGCACCCGTGCCATTGCCGCCTTAGGTGGATTACCGTTCCATATCGCCACCGCAGCACGGGCGCAACGGTAGCATTCCGTCGAGCATGAGCCGCCCCGCGATAACGGCTTTGCGGGTTAACGCACGATGGATAGGGTAGCGAGCGTGTCGCGTCTACGTACTGAACGCCTGGTCAATCTCATAATTTGTTTGCTGTCGAGCCGTCGCTACATGTCGGCCGAAAAGATCGCGGCGACTGTTCCCGGCTACGAGCATGACGCTTCGGATCTCAAAGCGCACGAAGCGTTCCAACGCAAATTTGAACGCGATAAAGCTCAACTTCGCCGCCTCGGGGTTCCACTGCAGACCGGAACCAACAGTGTGTTCGACGCCGAGGTGGGCTACCGGATTGCTCGCGGTGACTATGAGCTTCCCGAAATCGAGTTCCTTCCGGATGAGGTAGCGGTGCTCGGGGTCGCGGCTCGGTTGTGGCAGCCCAATAAGCTCGCCGATGACGCCGGGGACGCGTTGTGGAAGCTGCGTGCGGCCGGTATCGACATTTTTCCGGTCGAACCCGAAGTGGCGCCGGTGCTGACCGTTGATGAGGCTTTCTCTCCGGTCATGACGGCGGTCCGCCAGCGGCAGCACATCAGTTTCAAATACATGGGGCGTAGTGACGATGCCGCGGTATTGCGTCGGATCGAGCCATGGGGTGTGGTGTGTTACCGGGGGCGGTGGTATGTCATAGGCCACGACCTGGACCGTGACGCCACCCGCTGTTTCCGTCTGTCTCGCATTGATGGGCAGGTCAAGGCACACGCGAAGACCGATGCTTTCACCGTTCCTGCCGACGTCAACCTGCTGGAGAGCGTGGCGAGGTTGCATGAGACGAGGGAGAAACCTCGTACCCGCCGTGCCACCGTGCGTGTCAAGCCTGGACGGGCCGCGGGGGTCCGGCGTAGGGCGGTGCAGATCCTGTCACGGCAGGATGGCTTCGACAGGATCGTGGTGACCTATACCGACCCAGCAGCCCTAGCGCGATGGTTGGCCGGATATGGCGATGCCGTGACGGTGGTGGAGCCGGCTCAGGTACGTAAGGAAATGGCAGTGCTGCTGTCCGGCATTGTCGCCAACTATGAAGACCACAAGGATGCACTGACCGTGACGAGGCCGCAGTGACCACTGAAGCTCAACTTTCCCGAGTCATCAATCTCGTGCCGTACCTTTTGGCTCGGCCAGGTATTGAGATCGAAGCTGCCGCAAATGATCTAGGCATCACCGTTGCGGAACTACGCGACGATTTGACGCTGTTGTGGATGTGCGGGTTGCCGGGTTATGGCCCTGGCGATCTCATTGACATCGCCTTCGACGACGACACGGTTACGGTCACCTATGACGCTGGCATGACCCGGCCGGTCCGGTTGCTGCCCGATGAGGCGATGGCGTTGATCGTCGCCCTGCAGATGGTGGCCGATATGCCGGGGCTTTCGGACCGGGGCGTCGTGCAGCGCACAGTAGACAAAATCGCCGCAGCGGCCGGGGATGCGGCGCCTGCGGCATCGCAAGTGCGAGTACACGAAACCGTGTACGAGGGCGATATAAATACGTATAAGCAGATAGTGGCGTCCGCCAACGCCGTGCGCCTCACCTATTACAGCGCCGGCAGGGACGTCTCAAGCGAACGCATTGTGGATCCCATTCGAGTGGTGATCGCCGACAACCACGCCTACCTACAGGCGTGGTGCCGCATGGCGAAAGATGTGCGCCGGTTCCGTCTAGACCGGATTGACGCTTGCACGATGCTGGACGAGCCATCCGAAGCGCCGGACCATGCTCGGGCGAATACCGACCGCCCCACCGCTGTGTTCAGCGCCGACGACACGCGCATGCCGATGATCAAAGTGCGCGTCAGCCGGGCTGCTCGCTGGGTGTGGGAGTACTACCCGTGTGAATCCATGGAACCGGACTCCGACGGATACTGGGTCATCACCATGCGCGCTCGCGACCTCGACTGGGCTACACGTTTCGTTCTCGGACTGGGTACCGACGCTCAAGCCGTCGCGCCGCCGCAGCTGCGTGAGGCGGTTGCCGCGCAGGCCGCAACCGCCTTGGCTCATTACCGAAACGATTTGTGACGGCGGGGCGGATTGGGCGCGGGCAAGGCGGTGTTTACAGTCGTAACCATGGCGTGGTGGCTAATTCTTCTCATTGGTGCCGTCCTCGGTCTCATCGTCGTGGGCGTGGGCATCGCTTCGGTGCGCAGTAAGCTCCCGCGTTTGCGTCGCGCCCAGGTGGCGTTGGGGGAGCACCAGAAAGCTGCGCTCCGCGTGCAGGAGCGTATGGAGAAGCTCGGTGAGGATGCGCAGGATCTGCAGGCGAAATTGCCTCAGCGTTCTGCCGCAGCCGGACATAGCGGCACGATTCAGTAAAGATCGACATGTGCTGTGTGTCATGGTCTTGACGAATGTGCCACGCACGGTGCATGCTTGCCGCGCGTCGTGAAGTATCGATGCGCCGATACCGTCCCGATCCGGCCCGCATAGGATGGGGGCATACCCCGTCAAAACTGGAGGAATCGACATGGGTGCGCTTAGGCCATGGCACATTGCTGTGCTTGTGATTGTGCTTGTGCTGCTGTTTGGCGCTAAAAAGCTTCCGGGTGCTGCTCGGGGTCTGGGCCAATCGCTACGGATCTTGAAGTCGGAAACGAAGACGCTGCGCGACGAAGCTTCGGACGACAAGAACGACAAGAACGACGGTAAGCCGTCTGACGACAAAGCTGACGCGAAGCATGCGCGTGAGCCGCTGAAGGACAAGACGATCGATGGTGAGGCAACGTCGGTTCCTGCCGATGAAAAGCCCCGCGATCAGGCGTAATCGCAGCCTGAGACGCGGATAATTTCCATGGCCATCAGTCTTCGTCGTAAGAAGAAGAGCACGTTCGTCAAAGCAGCCGACGGCTCGATGACTCTCATGGAGCATCTGAAGGACCTGCGGAATCGCTTGTTCAAAGCGGTGCTGGCGGTCCTTGCAGGCGTCATCGTCGGGATCATTTTCGCCCGCCCGGTGCAGACGTTCATCAACGCTCCCTACTGCGACTTTTTCCTCGAAAAATGGGTCGCTGAGGGTAATGCCGTAGCGGACTATCATTGTGAGTTCAACGTCGGCTCGCCCCTTGACGACTTCTTGCTCAACTTGAAGATCGGCTTGTTCGTCGGCATCATTCTGGCTGCCCCCATTTGGCTCTATCAACTGTGGGCATTCATCGCGCCGGGGCTGCACCGCCATGAACGCAAGTACACCTACATCTTTGCGGCTGTGGCGGCGCCGTTGTTCCTCGCCGGTGCCACGCTCGGATACTTCGTCATATCCAAGAGCCTCAAATTCTTTCTGGACCTCAGCGCGCATTATGACTTGACGACCGACCTCATCGGTTATTTCACGTTTGTCACGAACGTGATGTTGTTGTTTGGGGCTGGTTTCGAGTTCCCACTGATCATCGTGCTGCTGAACGTTATCGGCATCGCCAGCGCAAAGCGCCTGTTGAGCTGGTGGCGTTTCGCGGTCTTCCTCGTGTTCTTGTTCTGCGCGGTCGTGACGCCGACGCCGGACCCGTTCGGTATGACCGCCTTGGCGATTCCCATGGTGGGTCTGTATTTCGCCGCTGTCGGGTTCGCCTTCCTGAATGACAGGCGCCGGGCACGTAAGACCGAATACCTGGACAATCTCGACCCGGACGAAGCGTCCACGATCGAGGGCTACGACGACGTCGGAGTCGACGATGTCGAGCCGATCGGGGCTGTAACTGCGGATGAGGACGGTACCGATGATTCGGATCCGGCCCCGCCTCCACAGCGACGACGGACCTTCGACGATGATGCGACATAGCGCATGAATATGGGCCGGTCCGATTTGGACCGGCCCATATTGTGTGTTTACGATTCCTCGCCGGATTCGAGCTGAGAAGTCGAAGCCGAGTTCGGGCTGGTTACCTCGATCTTTTGAGGTTCAGGCTGGTTCTTGGCCACGTTGGCGACCCGCACGGTGAGGACGCCGTTGTTCAGCTCGGCACTGACGTCGTTGGGTTCGATTCCTTCGCGGACGGTGAAGGTTTTGGTGAACTTGCCTCGCCAAATGCCGCGGCTGAGGACCTTGTCGCCTTCATTGAGTTCGGTGCGTTCACCGGAAACGACGAGACGTCGTCCGTCCAAGGTCACGGAGATGTCGTCTTCGCGCACGCCCGGCACGTCGATCGTGATGAGGACGTCTTGGTCTTGCACTGTCACATCAGCGGCCGGGCTGAACTTGCGACCTTGCCCGAAGGTCTCGTTCATGAGTCGATCGAATTCGGAATCGATGCGGGATGTCAAATACCAGGGTTGGCGATAACGCGCCATCATTGTCATTCCTCCTTGAGAAGTATCGCGTTTAGCACTCGAGCCCCAAGAGTGCTAACACCATGTAAGACAACGGGCGTATCGTAATTATTCCGCTACTGTGTCTCGCTTCACGTTTGTGCTGCTGGGGGTCCGATCTACCGCCAAGCGTCGCTTCAAATGTGTGTAATTGTGGGTTGTCGAGGCCCATGCAGGATGTGGAGCAATTAAGAGGGCCGATAACGTAGCAACTGCGTGCCATAGGCCCGTAACAGCTTCGTAGGGTGGAAATGACGAAAGGTTCCTGGACGATGGCGACGGTCGATAATCGGACACCGGAGACAACCGGAATCATGATCGATGCGCCCGACACCGCCGATCGTGACGACGCCATCTGGGTGCAACGCAGCCACAACGGCTTCGATGCGTGGGTCCATGTTGCGTTGGTGTCGAAATATCTTCCGCACGGCGGCGCCGATGATGTCGCAGCACGACAACGGATGTACACGCGTTATCTACCGGACCGTGCGATCGGGATGCTGCCAAACGAAGTGGAGCGTAAGGCATCACTGCGCGCGGGCCATCCGGCCGACACGTTTTGCGTGTACATGAGCTTCGCCAGCGATGCGGAACTCGTCGAGGCCCAAGTCGTCGAAGGCCGGCTCGAAGATGCTTACGCGCTCAGTTATGCCGATGCGGCGCAGATACTCAACTCCAGCCACACCGAATTCTATGAACCGCTGTCCGAAGCCCAGATCCTGTCCAAGGCCCTGCTGAACCGTCGTCAACGATCGGGTGCCTTGGCGTTCTACGATTTGTTTGCCGGCTACGCCACGAACGAGGAAGGCCAGTTGATCCGGTTGGGCAGCAACCAGCGCAACGCCGGTTATCTGATCGTGCAAGAACTCATGATCGCGGCCAACTCGGCGATCGCAACCTGGTGCGCGAAGCGCGACCTACCCATCGTGTTCCGCAACCACAGAGCAGCGGCGGTCGCCGGCGACCGTGCCGACATCCGCAGCGAACTCGAGCAGGTCGAGCTTCGCGGTGACGCGGCGGACTACGAGTTGTTGCGCAAGCGCATGGGCATGGTGCAAAGGTCCGCTACCTATGATGCTGCTGTTCAGGGACATTACGGGCTCAATCTCCCCGCGTACGCTCACAGTACGAGCCCGCTGCGCCGCTACGTCGATCTGGTCAATCAGCGGCTCGTTCTGGCCGAGATACGCGGTGAACGGCGTCCGTATGACCCACAACAGTTGGCGCGCTTGGGGGAGGAAATCAATGCCGGCATTCAGGCCGAACGCGAACGCAAAGCTCGTCGGCACCGCGAGCTCGCTAAAAAGGCCACCCGGGACCGTCTGAACGGAGCCGACTTCTCCGGTCTCAGTACGGCCGAATTCAGCAAAGTGCTGCGTCTCGGATTGGCACAGACCGAACCCGTGACGGAATTGCTCGCCGAGGTGGATCAGCGTCTGAAAAGCGAAAACTTGCCGCTGCGCGACGCATGCGAGATCTTGTTCGGTACCGACGACGAGGCATGGGCCCCACTGCGCGAACGCATTAACGAACGACTCGCGGCCGAACCGACGAAAGCCGTGACGCTCGTGAGCATGTACGCGCAGGCTCAGCTGGGCGGGCCTCTCAATGATTCGCACTTGTCGTGGAACGTGGAGTCGGTCGGTACCTCCCGACAGCCGTGCTTCGCCACCGTACTGCGCTTGAACCTGCCCGACGGGCCGAAGGAATCACCGCAACGCCTGCAACAGTCGAAGAAGGACTCGAAAGCGCAAGCAGCGCTGGCGCTAGTAGCGAAGATGTCCGGCGTCGAAGACAACTCGGAGTCGATTGATCCCCCCGACCCTTCCGAAGACGACCCGTCACCGATCGGACGGGTGCCGCAGGACCGCAACCCCGTCATGGCGGTAAATGAATATGCACAGCTGGGCGCTATTTCGAATCCGACCTGGGACTACGACCGGAGTGGTCCACCCCATGCCCCGGAATTCACCTGCCGCGCCTCAACTGAGGACTCGCAGGGACGGTCAATAACGGTTTCGGGAACTGGCGCAGCGAAACAGGCGGCTAAGACTGCCGCCGCGGCTGCGTTGCGCGCGGAGATCGAATCGCACCTGCCTGAAACTTCGGCTGCGTCATGAGAACGCGATAGTGATGGCGACGTCAATGAAAACCTCCCGGCTAGTGACGCGATACCAGCGAAGGCAATAATCGCGGCGTGACACAGTTCGTTGCCCCGCGAGGTGGTGTGGCTCGAGATTTCTTCGCTCGGCCGGCGCTGGACGTTGCGCCTGAGCTGCTGGGCTGCGTGTTGCGGCACAACACTTTCGAAGGCACGGTCGCCGTACGTATAAGCGAAGTCGAGGCTTATATGGGCGAAGACGATCCCGGTTCGCATGCTTTCCGTGGAAAGACGGCTCGTAATTGGGCAATGTTCGAGACCGGTGGTCACTTGTATGTCTACCGCCACATGGGCTTGCATTTTTGCGCCAATGTTGTGTGCGGTCCGGCCGACCGCGCGATGGGTGTGTTGATCCGTGGAGGGCAGGTCGTCGAAGGCGCGCAGCTGGCGCGCGATCGGCGGGCGCGGGCCGGCGTCGTAAGACACGACCGGGATCTGGCGCGTGGACCTGCTCGTCTGACGGTCGCGCTGGGCATCGACTGGGGTTATAACGGCCACGATCTCGTCGGTTCGTCGAAGCTGGCTGTCGTGTATGGCGATCGACATGTAGACCAGACACGCAGTGGGCCTCGCGTCGGAGTCTCGGGGCCCGGCGGCGATGGCACCAGATTTCCTTGGCGTTTCTGGCTCGCCGACGATCCGACCGTGAGTCTGTACCGCGCAGTCAAGCCCCGGTCCCGGTGATGATCCGCATCCCGAATACGTAAGAATCGGGATGTGAATATTTTCGATGACCTGCAGTGGCGTGGCCTTATCCAAGACTCCACCGATGCGTCGAGTCTGGCGGATCAACTCGACGGCGAGCCGGTCACGTTCTATATAGGTGTTGACGCGACCGGCAAGAGCATGCACGTGGGCCACTTCACCCAGATCTTGACTGCGCGGCGTCTGCAAAACGCCGGACATTTCCCGATTCTGCTTGTCGGCGGCGCTACTGGTCTCATCGGTGACCCTAAGGAAAGCGGCGAGCGGCCCTTGCAAAGTCGTGATGCCGTGGCGCGAAACGCCGAGGGCATTCGCGAGCAGATGGGTCCGTTCATGGATTTCGACTGCAAGAACCCGGCACGGTTGGTCAACAACCTCGACTGGACTAGCGAGATGAGCATGATCGACTTCCTACGGGACGTCGGTAAGCACTTTCCGATCAACAAGATGTTGGCTCGGGAGGTCGTGAGCGCACGACTCGAGAGCGGAGTCAGCTTCACCGAGTTTTCGTACCAGCTGATCCAAGCGAACGATTTCCGTCAGCTGCGCGAGGAATACGGCTGCACTCTCCAATTCGGTGGCTCGGACCAATGGGGCAACATCACGGCGGGAGTCGACTACATCCGACGTAGTACCGGAGCGACTGCCCATGCGTTCGTAACTCCGTTGGTGACGAAGGCGGATGGCACCAAGTTCGGTAAGAGCGAAGGGGAAGCCGTGTGGTTGGACCCGGAACTCACCAGCCCGTATGCCTTCTACCAGTTCTGGGTTAACACTGACGACCGTGACATCGGTAAGTACCTGCGTTTCTTCAGCTTCCGTTCGCATGACGAGATCCTCGAGCTCGAGAAGGCAACCTCAGAACGCCCCGCGGCGCGCCAGGCCCAGAAGGCATTGGCGGAAGAATTGACCACTCTGCTTCACGGAAAGGCCGAATGCGAGCAGGTGATCGCGGCTAGCCAGGCTCTGTTCGGGCGAGGAACGTTGTCGCAGCTACAGGAATCAACGCTGGAGGCTGCGCTGTCGGAGGCCGGAACCACCGTCGTTGATGACGCGGCAAACACGAGCATCGCCACCTTGTTCAAGAACAGTGGTTTGGTGAAGAGCTTGTCGGAGGCCCGCCGCGCGGTGAAGGAGGGAGGCGCCTATGTCAACAACGTTCGCGTCACCGATCCCGATGCGGTCTTGGCAGACGAGGAATGGCTCCACGGCCGGCTCGCGGTGTTGCGGCGGGGACGCAAGACATTTGCTGGGCTGAAACGGTCCTGAACTGCCGTTTTGGTGCGGAACCGGGAAAGGGGTACCCCCCGGTTGACGCTCATTTCGGCACCGGGTATTGTTCTTTTTGCCCGCGGGGAACCGGACAGAAACCGAGACCACCAAGCGGTGGGCCGGGAGTACGGCTCGCGGGTAGAATCCCAGAAATCTTTAGCTGGCGCAAGCGTGTGTCCTGAGAAACAAAATCAGGCCCCATCGCAAAGCGAAAAACCGGCCTGATAGATTAAAGGGGTTGCACTTCACCAGAGAAGAACGGCCGAGATGGCTGGTTGGACTGGTGTGGGTGTGTTTTTTGAGAACTCAACAGGGTGTTTTTGTGATGGTCAGTGTGTGGGCCTCGTTTGAGTCGTGTCGTGTTGGCGCGGCGATGAGGTTTGAATCTTTTTGATTCCTTGACTAATTTTTT
>DXIM01000176.1 GCA_019112895.1 Candidatus Stackebrandtia faecavium | reverse complement strand
CCGCGTTCAGGCCGCGTGCCGTCAACGCGTGCACCGTGGCATCCCATATCCACGCGCCCATCCACGCGCCCGGGACCAGAATCGTCTTCGTCGTCGTGCTGCTCATGCCGTTCCTTTCGAGAACCGGTGTGTGCGCATATGAGGATCCCCACGAATCGCCGGTTGCGCACGGGGCGCATCGCTGAAACGGCGGACTCATCCAATGGGGAGCAGATACGAGTATTCCTGTCCATACGAGGCGAAGCCAAGACGCTGCAGGATTGGGGAACTCGTGTCGACATTCCCTTGCGCGATAGCAGAGGTGGCACCATGCGCGGCCGCGTACTCCATGCGCGTATCGACCAGTGCCCGATACAGGCCTCGGCCCCGGAACTGTTTCACAACGCCTCCGCCCCACATGCGTGCGGTGCCGGCGACGACATGGACGCCCGCGACACCGACCGGCCGGTCATCGACATAAGCGACGACGGCACCTCCTGCTCCGGACGCAATTGACTCACGATCGGCCGTGGCTCGCTGCGCGAGCTCAGCGTCTGATGATTCGCCGCCCCCGAAAACCGCCCGCCCCACCGTGTTCGCGTCGCGCGCGGTCTCGGTTTCGGTCCGCCATCGCACCTTGATGGGCCGGCACGGGGTGCTTCCGGTTCGCCAGGGCAGGGGAGCGGCGAGCGCGTCCGAGGTTGCCTGCCGTGTCGCCCCACGATTGCGTAGCGCGTCGATGAAGCCGTCCGGCGCGCTCAGTTTCACGTGAACCTGTGCCGCAGGCAACGCGTATGCGGAGGCGCGTGCGATGACCTCATCCAAGACTTCCGCTGCGGGGCGACTGGTGCGGACCCATTGCACGCGAAGCGGTTCGGGGAACCGGTCGGGAAAACGCGCGATGCGGTACTCGTCGGTCTCGACGACTTCAGCGCCGGTGGGTGTCATGACCCAGGCATCGTGTGACTCGACGACGGTAGTAAAGTCGAGATTGGACATTTCAGTGGGCTACTCCGGAGCGCGGCTGACGGGCTGGTGCGGGACTTGCCGAATGCCGCGTTTTGTCGCAAGTCCTGGCTTGAGTCATTGAGGCAAACCGGTGGGCACTTGTCGGGTATCACGCTCCAGGCGTCGTGAGTCGGAATCGGTGTCAGACATGCGATGCAGGCTTACCCGAGATGCGGCCGTAGAGTCTCGCCCTATGCCCATGTCGCACTATGTACAACAGCTCCGTACCTCGATTGGGAATTCATTGCTGCTTCTTCCTGCAGTCACGGCAGTGATTCACAGCGGTGGCAAGTTCCTCATCGCACGACAGCGTGACACTAGCCTTTGGAGCCTTGTCGGCGGCGGCGTGGAACCGTACGAAACTCCGGAGGCTGCGATAGCCCGAGAAGTGGCGGAGGAACTTGCCGTAACACCGCGCGTCGGCCGAGTGGTCGGCGCATACGGCGGACCTGACCTCGCAGCCACATATCCCAATGGTGACCAAGTCAGCTACGTCACGGTCGCTTACAAATGCGAGCTGCCTTATGAACCGTCCGAACTAGAGCAAGATGAGCTGATCGAAATTGCCTGGCATGACCGGGCGACCATAGGGCAGTTGCCTCGCCACACCTGGATCGACCGCGTCCTCGACGACGCCGCGCGTCAATAGCGCTAACTATCGGATCACTCAAACCGTTGGTGTGGCGCCGTCGATGGACTCGCGAATGATGCCGGCGTGCCGCAGGATGTCGGGCGTTCGAGTTCTGCGGTCCACACCGCCCGAGCATTCCCAGTGGCCGCCGGGCTGGTCGCTGCGGTTGAGTATGTCTGCCTGACGATCCGAAGGAGCCTTTCGGAGCGCGGCTGATCACATGCCGGACAGGATGGGCACCAGGATCGCGCACACGATGACCAGGGCGAGGAAGCCCATCATGCCGATGAACACGCCCATGCCCTTACGCGGCTGTTTCTGGTGGCCTATGTTCCCGGTGGTGAATTGGTGCATCGGTGCGGCGTAGAAGACGGGAACCACTTGCCCCGGCTCCGCGGTGAAATGCAGCCAGGCCTGACCGTAGGTGCGCAGCCATTGCGCATACGCCTCGACGTCCACCCGTCCGGCCGGGACGGGGATGTTTTGGAGACCGTACTGGGTATTGATCCAGTTGCCGTTGATCTTGACCGTCGGCGTGATCATGTTGGACGTCATGATGCTGCCCTGGATCGTGAGCGCGACCGTGGCCATCGGTCCGCCCTGCGGTGGCTGACCCGGCTGACCCTGTGGAGGCTGCGTGGGGTATTGGCCACCCTGCGGTGGCTGCGCGGGACCGCCCTGTGGTGGCTGCCACTGTGACGGTTGTGCGGGGTGTTGGCCACCGGGCGGTTGTTGTTCGTAGGGGTTGTTCGGGTCGGGGTGCTGTTGACTCATGAAATAACAGTAGAGGGCCGACGAATGTGCTGATGCGATGGGTTGGCGAACATCGATGCAGGGTGTGCAGGCACAGTGAGTCGATATAGGTCGTTTGTGTGGGTATGACCATGGCCGGCGGCCTGTCGCTGCGGGCGTGGAAATGGGTTGCACGTCGCATCCTCGCGCAGGCATTGTGTCCTCAATGTGCGGAAGCGTTGTCTGCCACCATCCTCGAGGAAGCGAATCATGTCTACGGAACTCGAACCCCCCAACGTGGCCGCTTGGTGTGCTTATGCGGCGATGGCCGTTGCATTGCCGACCGCGCTGTGGCGGTTGGGCCTGGCCGCGGGGTTCACGCTTGGCACTCCGGATTCTTGGCGCGAGTTCCAGGACATACCCGGCACCGGCACCGTTTATGTCTTGGTTTTGTCGGTTGTGCAGTTGTTGGCCATCGCGTGCATGTTCACGCTGACGGTGCATCCGAAACGGTTGACGCCGCGTCGGTTCCCTCCTGGCCTTGCCAGGCGCGTTCCGCTCATCGTGGTGAGCGGAGGAATGGCGGGAACTGCTCTGCTCGTGTTGATCGTGGCGATGTCGGTGGTGGCGTGGGATGCCGTGAACCCGTACGCCGGCGTCGATTACGACGTTTGGGCATGGCTGGGGACCGCTTGTTATTTCGTGGCCGTTTTCTGGCCGGCGCTGCTTGGGGCGGCCTCGGTGTCGTACTGGAGGCAGCACAGAGTGTAACTGCGCGGAGAGCTTCGCCACAATCTTGCACAGGCTGCATAATTGCGCGTACTGTAAATTTGATGGTTAATGCGGAAGCGTCTTTGACCCCCTTGGGGTGGCGTGAACAGAAGAAACTGAAGACCCGACGGGCCCTTAAAGACGCGGCGCTCGATCTGGCGCTCGAAAGGGGGATGGACTCCCTCACAGTCGAGGCGATCAGCGAAGCCGCCGAAGTATCGCCCCGGACGTTCTTCAACTACTTCGCGTGCAAAGAAGACGCACTCGTGGCGGAAGCGGGAGAAGCCGCCGCCCAGCTCCACGACCTGATCATCGAACGGCCGGTCGACGAACCACCGCTGCGCGTCCTGCGCACAGTGATTTCGCACAGCGACTTCTTCAGCCCCGCCTATGTCGACCGCGAACGAATCCTGGCACGGCAAAAGCTAGTTGTGGAACACCCGCCGTTGATGTCGCGACAACTGGCCCAATACGCGCACGTGGAACGCACATTCTCCGATGCGCTGGCGATACGGCTAGGAGTCGACCCGCAGCAAGACCCACGACCGGACCTTCTCGCGGCCATTACGGTGAGTGTGCTGCGCACGGTCATGCGGCGTTGGAGCACCGACGGGAAACAACCGCTGTACGAACAGATCGACGCGGCTTTCGCCGGACTCGAACGTGAAGATCTGAATGCTCCGGCTCGACTGCCTGCCTAGCGGGTGGAACAACGACGAGGAACCTACGGTCGCTCAGCCGATGAGCTGGCGCCACGACACGAGAAAGGTATTTTTTTGGCCAGCGAAACAATCCAGTCCGCACCCGCCGTGAACTCCACCGGCGGGAACGGGGGCGACGGGGCACCTTCAACCGCGAAGGTGTTCAACCGAAACGTCCTCTTGGCGGTCCTGGTATCGGGTGCCTTCGTCATGATTCTCAATCAGACGTTGTTGAACACCGCGCTGCCGGCGTTCATGGTTGACTTCGGAGTCACCGCGAACTCGGCGCAATGGGTGACCACGATCTTCATGCTGGTCAACGGGATCATGATCCCGGTCACCGCATTCCTGATCCAGAAGTTCACTACGCGGGCTCTTTTTCTTACTGCGATCGGATTGTTTGCGGTCGGCACACTCGTGTGCGCGACAGCACCGGTATTCGGGGTACTTCTGTTTGGGCGCGTGATCCAGGCGGCCGGCGGCGGAATCATCATTCCGTTGATGCAAACGATCCTGTTCGCGATCTTCCCGATC
The DNA here is from genome assembly GCA_019112895.1 of Candidatus Stackebrandtia faecavium. Taxonomy (GTDB): domain Bacteria; phylum Actinomycetota; class Actinomycetes; order Mycobacteriales; family Micromonosporaceae; genus Stackebrandtia; species Stackebrandtia faecavium. The sequence continues at coordinate 518 of DXIM01000176.1, read as the reverse complement.
AATAAACGCGGCACCGCCATGGGCACATTCGGTTTGGTCATCGCGTTCGCGCCCGCGATCGGGCCCAGCCTGTCCGGATGGATTGTGGACCATGCGCCGTGGCAGACGCTTTTCTTCATGATGCTGCCGATCGCCGTGATCGATATGATCATCGCGTACTTCGTTCTCAAGAACGTCACCGAACAAACCCACCCCCGTCTCGACGTGTTGTCGATCATCCTGTCGTCGTTCGGCTTCGGTGGGATTCTGTTCGGTCTCAGTTACGCCGGTAACTCCGGTTGGGCCAGCACTGAGGTCTTTATATCGCTGTCCATCGGGCTGGTCGCGCTCGTGTGGTTCATTCTGCGTCAGATGACGCTTCGGGAGCCGATCCTAGAGTTGCGGGTGCTGAAATACCCGATGTTCACGCTGAACACGGTGCTGGGCATGTGCGTGTTCATCGCCATGGCCGGAGGCATGCTGATCCTGCCGCTGTACATGCAGAACATGAGCGACTTCACCGCGATGGAATCGGGCCT
>DXIM01000175.1 GCA_019112895.1 Candidatus Stackebrandtia faecavium | reverse complement strand
CGTCATCGGCATCGTCAAACCGGACGACATAGTGTGGATCGTGGTGTCGCTGATCCTGCTGGGGCTCGGCTGGTCGTTCATGAACGTGGCGGCCTCGGCCCTGTTCAGCGGGACGATCTCCGACGAGACCCGGGCCTCCTCGCAAGGCGGTGTCGACGCCATCTCGAACCTGTGCGGAGCGACGGCGGCCTTTGCGGCGGGGCCGTTGCTCGCGGCCAGCAGCTTCTCGATGCTGTCGGCGTTGGCGATCATCGTCCTGGTGCCGATCACCGTGCTCACTGTTCGGTCACGGGGCCTCGTGCTTCCGCCCGCGTGAGACGCGTCGGTCAGTCGTCGGTGCCGGCCGCGGCGGTCGCGGCTCGCTTGTGACGGATCGCCGGCCGCAGCCGCATGAACAGGAAGATCGCGGGTGAAAGGACTGCGGCAGAGCCGGCGAACGCGGCTGTGAGGCCCCATTTGCTGCCAACGCCGCCGAGTGCGGGACCACCGGCCACTTGGCCGAACGCATCGACCTGGCTCGACATGGACATGACGGTGGCCCGGGACTTTGTTTCGAGGTTGCGGTTCATCCATGCGATCTGGATCGGGCCAGCCAGGTGTTGGGCTGCTTCGCGCATCCACAGGCCGCTGAGGGCAATGGCGATCCAGGGGCTGATGCCCATGATGAGTATGCCGACGACCTGTACGGCCATGAGCGTGCCGAGCAACATGTTGGGGTGGCGGTTGTTGATCGCGTTTTGCGACACCTTGTTGACGACGAGCGAGATCACGAGCGCGATGAGGGTGCCGATGAGCGCGAAGGCGGTGAACCACATGACGTTCGGGTCGAGGCCGAACATTGGTGGGAGGTTGAAGTCGGTCAGGATCCGGTCGGTCCACAGTCGGTCGAACGCTTCGCTTGATAGACCGACGAACAGGGAGACCAATACCAGCACCATGACGACCCGGTTGGAACGGATGGCGCGGAAGCCGTCGGCGAGTTGCCGGCCCATGTCGGCGAAGGTCTCGCGTTCCTCAGGTGGCGTCCTGGTCCAGCCGTTTTCGGTCATGAACAGGGCGAGGAAACCGGCGAGTACAACGAAGGCGGCGCCCGCGATGATGAGCGGGAGGCCCAGGTAGATGAGGCCGAGCGCCGCCGCGCACAGGGTCCCGATGATCGTGACGAACATGTCGAGCTGGCGGGCGCGAGTCAATGCGGGAAGCGCGTTTTCGCGCCCGACTTCGTCCACGAGCCAGGCGTGTCCTGCGCCGGATAGGAACGTGAATCCGATGCCCCACACGATTGAGCTCGCGATGGCCGCGGGGAAGCTCGGAATGAAACCTTGGATCATGAACCCGGCTCCGGTTAGGAGCGCGCCGATGATGATCGACAGTTTTCGCGAGTATTGGTCGGCCACGATCCCGGTGGGGATTTCGCACAGGAATACGGTTGCCTCAAGCACCGTGCCCACGAGCACGAGTTGGATCGGTGTGAGGCCGACGACGGTGGCTTGGTAAACGATCTGCAGCGTCGCCGCGAGGGCATAGGCCAATGAGGAGCACCCGACGTGGACCAAGTATGTCCGCGTGGGTGTTAGCCAGGCAGGGGGCGTTAGTGCCACTGGTCGAGACCTCCGTAATTCTCCGATGAGGGGCATGGCTCGCGCCCTTGTGACTGCGGCCCCGCACTAGTGTGGCAAAGCCGTGAAGGGGAAGCGACCGGATATTTCCGGGTGTTTTCAGATGTCTATGTGTCGATGACTCACCGTGGCGTCCCGCTTCGCGGGAGTGCGCTTCGGGATGATCCTTTATGCATACAGCTGCGTCGCCGCGGCCGGAGTGGCGCGCCTCGGGCCGAATTGAGGGTTACGAAATTGGACTCGACCAATGGTTAATACCATTCAGCGTTATGCCGCCCAAAATTTGTGGGGCTTGATCTCCGTGCGCGTTGCCGGAGCCGGAGGCGTCCGCCGACCGGAACCGGGGGCGGTCGAGTTCACCAGGGTTTCGTTCGGGTATACCGCCGATACGCCGGTACTTCGCGACGTGTCATTCCGGGCAGAGCCCGGCACCATGACGGCGCTGGTCGGTCCATCAGGCTCGGGTAAGACCCGGTATCGGCTTGGGGCCGTCAGCTAGGAATCCGAGTTGACCGGCCCGCGAGCCATTTGTGCCGGGGCGGCTAGCCTCACACGCATGAAACCGTTTGAGGAACTCGTCGCTGAGGCCGAATCGGCCGACGTGGATGGGTGGGGTTTCGGTTGGCTCGACGGTCGTGCCACGGAGGAGCGCCCGCCATGGGGTTACGCCAGGTCGTTGACGCAGCGGCTCGCCCAGGTCGACAGCGCGTTGGATCTCGATACGGGGGGCGGCGAGGTGCTCGCAGAAGCGGCGGTTTTTCCGTCGCGGATGTTCGCCACGGAGGCGTGGCGCCCGAATCTGGAGCGTGCCCGGCGGCGGCTCGGCCCGCGCGGGGTGCGGCTCACCGGTGCCCAGACGAGCCGTCTACCTTTTGCAGCCGATTCGTTCGAACTCGTCAGCGCGCGTCACCCCGTTCGGCCGTATTGGGGCGAGATCCATCGGGTCCTGCGTCCTGGTGGGCTTTATTTCGCGCAGCATGTTGGTCCGGGATCGGCGTTCGAACTGATCGAGTTCTTTCTCGGACCGTTGCCGAAGGAACGTCGCGCCCGCGAGCCGGAGGACGAAACCGCTGCCGCGCACAGCTCCGGGCTCGCCGTGGAGCGGCTGGAGTCGGCGCGCTGCCGCATGGAGTTTTTCGATATCGGTGCCGTGGTGTGGATTCTGCGCAAATGCGTGTGGTGGGTTCCGGGTTTCTCGGTCGCCGCATATGAGGGGAAACTGCGTGAACTGGATGCACGTATGCGCGCGGGGAATCCGTTCGTCGCCCATTCGACCAGACATGTGATCGCGGCCCGTAAGCCGTTGCGCAGCGAGACCTCAGCTTAGTGCGGAGTTGATGCGGGCCGCCTGCTTCACGAGGTGGTTGCGTTCGGCCAGGTTTGTGGCCTTTTCTGCGGCTCGTGCATACAGTCGGGCTGCGGTTTCAAGGTCGCCGTCCCGTTCCCGCAGGTAGGCTTCGGCAGCGCTGTAGCGGGGCAGCGAGGCGTCGAGTTTAGACAGTTCTATGAGTCCGTGGCGTGCGCTGTGGGCTTCGCCGACGGCGATGGCCCGGTTGAGCCGCGCCACCGGGTTTTGCGTGAGTCGTACCAGTTCGTCGTACCATTCGACGACCTGAACCCAGTCGGTTTCGCGGACAGTGGATGCGTCCGCGTGCAGCGCCGCGATCGCGGCTTGGGCCTGATATTCACCGAGTTGATCGTCCGCCAGCGCCGCCTGCAAGGTCGTTACCCCTTCGGTGATCGCAGCCGTATCCCACAAGTTACGGTCTTGTTCGGACAGGGGTATGAGGCTCCCGTCGGCCGCGGTCCGTGCGCGGCGCCGCGAATGTTGGATCAGCATGAGTGCCAGCAGCCCCGCCACTTCGGGGTGGCGCATTCCGTCGGCGAGCTGCCGGGCCAGCCGGATTGCTTCGGTAGCGAGATCGATCTCACCCGAATATCCCTCGTTGAACACCAGATACAGCACCCGAAGCACTGTGGAAAGGTCGCCGGGCTCGTCGAGCGTCGCTGTCGATATCGCTCGTTTAGCCCTGCTGATGCGCTGCGCCATGGTCGCTTCAGGAACGAGGTATGCATCCGCTATTTGTCGCGTAGTGAGCCCGCCGACTGCGCGCAGAGTGAGCGCAACCGCGGACGCTGACGTCAGCGAAGGGTTGGCGCATAGGAAATACAGCCGCAACGTGTCATCCACTTCGGGTGGAGGTGGGGACTCGGGGCGGGTGCTACTGAGTTCTTCGCGTTGGCGACGAGCACTGTCGGAGCGGGACGCGTCCAGGAATTTGCGCCAACCGACAGTGATGAGCCAGCCCTTCTGGTCTCGCGGCGCTTCGTCTCGCCAGGCAGTCATCGCCTCGATCAAGGCTTCTTGGACAGCGTCCTCTGCCGCCGCGAAATCGGCACCGCGACGGCAGAGGACGGTGATGACCGCGGGTATTAGGCTCCGCAGCTGGGCCTCATTCATTCGGTATCCGTTGGAGGCATCGTCAGGAACGGACGCAGTTCGAGCCATTCGTGGATCGGTTCGCCACCGGCCCCGGGCGCGGCCGACAGTTCGCCGGCCAGTTCTACGGCCCGTTCGTGGCTGTCGACGTCGATGACCATCCAACCGGCGATGAGGTCCTTCGTTTCCAGGAACGGGCCGTCGGTGATCGGTGGGCGCTGCTCGCCGTCGTACCGGACGAAAGTTCCTTCGGGTGACAGGGCCTGGCTATCGACATATTCGCCGGTCTCCTCGACCTTGGTCTTGAAATCTTCCATGTATTGGATGTGCGCCGAGACTTCTTCCGGTTTCCACTGCTCCATGGGCGTGTCGTTCACTGAAGCGGGAGCGCCGCGGTAGTGCTTCAACATCAGGTACTTCATGGTGTTTCTCCTCCGGTTCGTCGCCACCAATTGTGGTGGCGTGTGTGACTGGGACGGAACCGGTTAGCGGTTTTCGACATCGGCGCGACATTTCTTGCGATTTCTTCTGCAGCCGCGATTTCTTCTCGGCCCGACCTGCGTATATAGACCGGTTTATCTTTCGCTGTGATTCGGGTTACTGTCTAAGAATGGCTATTGCGAGTACCTTGCAATAGGCCGCCTCGCCTCGTGGAGTGGAGTAGATCGTTGACCGACCTTGCGGTTCGAGGCGATAGTCGCGACCGGCTTGGCCTACATAAACAGCAGCGCCGCAGTGCGCGGTGGACGCTCGGCTTGAGTCTCGGGCTCGTGGCCTCGATCATCCTCGCGGTCGGCATCGGCCCGGTGGCCATCGCCCCCAATACCGTGCTGGAGATCCTCGGCCACAAGCTCATAGGTGTACCGGCCGAACCCACCTGGGGCCGCTCCGACATGTCGATCATCTGGAACGTGCGCGCACCGCGAGTGCTTCTCGGTATAGCTGTCGGCGCCGGGCTGGCAATATGCGGGGCCGTGCTGCAAGCCATGGTCCGCAACATGCTCGCCGACCCTTACATCCTGGGTATCTCCGGCGGCGCATCAACCGGGGCCGCCGGAGCGATCCTGTTCGGTGTCGGCGCCATGATCGGTGACTACGCGTTGCCGTTCAGCGCGTTCCTCGGCGCTCTCGGTGCTTCCCTGCTGGTGTTCTTCATCGCGCGTTCCGGCGGCCAGATCACGTCGTTGCGGTTGCTGCTGTCGGGCGTTGCCGTCGGCTACGCCCTGTCCGCGGCCACGAGTTTCATCATTTTCGCGTCCGACTCGGCCGAAGGCTCCCGGTCCGTCATGTTCTGGCTGCTCGGCTCACTCAGCCTCGCGCAATGGGATTGGCTGCTGTTGATCGTCGCCTGCGTCGTCGCGATTGCGCTCGCCGGTTTCGCCGTGTTCGGACGAAGCTTGGACGCCCTGTCGGCCGGGGACGAGACGGCCCTGACGCTCGGTGTCTCGCCTAACCAGACCCGCGTAGTGCTGCTGGTGGCGGTCTCCTTGACCACGGGAGCCGTGGTCGCGGCGAGCGGCGCCATCGGTTTCGTCGGGCTCGTGATCCCGCACCTGGCCCGAAGGCTCGTCGGCGCGGTTCACAGTCGCATGTTGCCGGTCGCCGCGCTGATCGGCGCGACATTCCTCGTGTGGGCCGACGCCCTGGCCCGCACGATCATGCAGCCGCGGGAACTACCCATCGGAATCCTGACCGCCATCGTGGGCGCGCCCTTCCTGCTCATTTTGGTGCGTCGTATGTACACGCGAGACAGCTGATGTCCCTCACTGGAAAGGGGAAGCGCATGCAGCGCAGAACGATCGCCCTCCTGACAGCCCCCGTACTGCTGACGAGCCTGGCCGCGTGCGGCAGCACCGGCACCGATTCCGAAGCCGACGGCGCCTACCCTGTCACCGTCGAAAACTGCGGTACCGATGTGGTTTTCGAGCAGCAACCGGAACGCGTCGTGCTGTTGGAGACAGCCCCGGTAACGATCCTGGATGGGCTCGGCGTCATGGACAGTGTCGTGTCCCTGGCGGGGGTGTTCGACCCGGCGTATTACTCCGACGACCTGAACGCGAAAATCGACGAGATCCCGACCCTGTCGGACGACATCGACGCCAGCGGACACCTCATGTTGTCGCAAGAGGTCGTGATCGCGGAGCAACCGGACCTTGTTTTGGGCCTGCCCGACGGTGTGACGCGCGAAGGCCTCGACTCGGCGGGCGCGAACACGATCATTCAGGACATCTATTGTCCAGAAGGACCAGAAGAAGTCACCACTTTCGACACTCTTTACGGTCAGGTCGACGAATACGGCCAGATCTTCGGTAAGCAGACCGAAGCCGACGAACTCAACGCTTCGCTGAAAGAACGCGTCAAGAAGGTCACGGACCAAACGGCGGACGGTCCCGAGCGCACTGCGGCCGTGCTGTATCCGACGGTCGGCGGCGGACCGTTGTACACATACGGAAACACCTCCATGGCGCAGCCGCAGCTGGACGCGGCCGGGTTCACCAATGTGTTCGAAGGGCAGGATGAACGGGTCTTCGAAGTCAGCATCGAGGAGCTGATCGACCGCGATCCCGACGTCCTGATCCTGCTTGGGCAAGGCGAAGACCTTGACGAACTGGAGGCCGAAGTGGAACGACTTCCCGGCTCGGATTCCCTGACGGCGTTGGAGGACGGCAACGTCCTTGCGCAACAGTTCAACTTCACCGAGCCGCCGAGCCCGCTCGCGGTCGACGGCCTGGAACGGATCGTCGACGAATTCGGAACCGGGGAGTAGCGATGCTTGAAGCCCGCAAGGTCTCCTACGCGTACGGCACGAACACCGTCTTGCGCGACGTCGACGTGCACGCCGCCGACGGCCAGATCGTCGGGCTGATCGGGCCGAACGGCAGCGGTAAGACGACGCTGCTGCGCACCCTGTACGGATCGCTCACCCCGGTGTCCGGCGAGGTCGTCTTGGACGGGACGCCGCTGGCAAAGCTGAATCGTTCGCAATTGGCGCGGCGGCTCGCCGTCGTCGTACAGGAAAACAGCGGCGAAATGCCTTTGACGGTCGCCGACACGGTCATGCTCGGCCGCACGCCGCACCTGGGCACGTTCACCTGGTCCGGCGACGCCGACAACGAGATCGTGGCGCAAGCGCTCGAGCGGGTCGGCGCGTTGCATCTGGCTCAACGTTCCTTCGGCGGGCTGTCGGGCGGTGAACGGCAGCGGGTGTTGATCGCGCGCGCCTTGGCGCAGCAGGCCGAATACCTGCTTATGGACGAGCCGACGAACCATCTCGACATCCATTTTCAACACGAGGTGCTGCATCTGGTGCGGGACCTCGGGGTCACCACGATTGTCGTGATGCACGACCTGAACCTGGCCGCCCGCTACTGCGACCGGTTGCTGCTGCTGCACGAAGGCAGCCCACAGGCGTACGGCGGGCCGGAAGAAGTCCTCGAGCCATCTATTTTGGAGCGCGTGTACCGGATTGGGATCGAAGCGGTCACCGCCCAAGACGGGGAACTGCAGCTGCTGTTTCGTCACACGCAGGCTCCGGCTGTGAGAAAGGAATACGCATGAGTGAGGCAGGTGCACAAGAACGGATATCGGGGTACTGGAACCGGTATGCGCACGCGTACGACACCCATCAGCGCGATCGGCAAGCCGAGCCGGGAGTGGCCGAGACCTGGTCGCGGGTGTGGCGTTCCGCGCTGCCGCCGGCCCCGGCGGCCGTGCTCGATGTCGGGACCGGCAGCGGAAACGTGGCGCTCCTGCTTGCGCACCTGGGGTACCGCGTCACCGGCATCGACTTGGCCGAGCAGATGCTGGCCGAGGCGCAAGGGAAAGCGAACGGAGACAACCCGCCGACGTTCGCGCTGGCCGACGCGGCCGACCCGCCGTTCGAGCCGGGCGAGTTCGATGCGATCACCGCGCGATATTCATTGTGGACTCTCCGCGATCCCGTGACGGCGTTGGAGCGGTGGGCCCGCCTGCTGAAGCCGGGCGGTGTCGTCGTCGCCGTCGATTCGCCGTGGTTTCCGGAAGGCATCGGCGAAGGTGAGACACAACGCGAACGGGACTTCCGTGCCGCGTATTCGCCGGACGTCGTGGCGAGGTTGCCGCTGGCGGAGGCCGCCGACATCCACCAGACCGCGCTGGTGCTGAAACAGGCCGGCTTCGTTGACGTGGCCGTCGAGGAGCTGCCCGAGATATACGACATCGATAGCCGTTACGGGGTGGCGCCGGGGCACAAGCCGCAGATGCAATACGTGATAAAGGCCAGAGTGGATAAAGGCTGAGTGAGTACACGAAAACCGGCCACATCTTCGACCCCACCGGAGATGTGGCCGGTTTTCGTGCCTAGATGTTCGTAACTTAGTCCTCGTCTTCCTCGTCTTCGAAAACCTCATCGAGTACTTCGCCGGCGACGAGGCCACCGGCGACACCGAGCGCCGCACCCGCGACCATGCCGCCGAAGCCCGATGACTCGTGGGCGTCGTGGTGTCCATGGTCGACGTGGCCGAAGCCGCCTCCGCCAGCAGCGACGTGGTCGAGCCACGCCCCGATCGCGCCCGCCCAGTCGTGATTCTCCGCTTCGACGTGCGACAGCGTGAAGCGTCCATAGGTGTCGCCGCCACCACCGAAGATTCCGCCGCGGCGGTCGGCTTCCAGCACTACGTTAACGCCGGCACCGTCGGCGACGAATGTCAACTCGATCTCGCTGACGCGGCCGACATGCGTTTGCGGCGGGAAGTACTCGATCTCTTGAAAGAACGGCAGTTCCTGGTTCAGGCCCGCAATGCGTCCGGTCTCCACATCGGCCGTCTTGAAGCCGAAACCGAGCTGTTCGAAGCCCTGCAGCACCGCTTCTTGGCTGGCGAGCGGGTGCACCCGCAACGGGTCCAGGTCGCCTTTATCGATCGCTTTGGCGACGGCGAGTTCGGTGCGCACCCCCACTTCCATGCCGTGCAACGGCTGACCGTAGACGTGGGTGATGGGGCTGCTCCACGGCACCTGCATTTGGAACGGCAGGCTGAATTCTTGCCCGGCCGCGAGGGCGAAGGCGCCGTTCACAACGGTGTGGGCGAAATCGACGTTGTGCGAGTATTCCTCGTCGCC
>DXIM01000174.1 GCA_019112895.1 Candidatus Stackebrandtia faecavium | reverse complement strand
AGTCCGCCGCGCTGGTCGAGCGCGTCCACGAAACGAAACCCGACATTTTCTGGGTCGGGCTCGGCACGCCCCGGCAGGACCAGTTCGTCGCCGAATACGCGAAGAAGCTGCAATGCACGGTTGTGCCGGTCGGTGCGGCGTTCGACTTCTGGTCCGGGAACAAGCCGATGGCTCCCGAATTCGTCCGCAAGCATGGGCTCGAATGGGCGTACCGTCTCGCGACGGAACCCCGACGGCTGTGGAAGCGCTACCTCGTCGGCAACTCGATGTTCGTGTACGGCGTGCTGACCGATAAGCGCCGCAACCGCAAGCTCGTGGCCGGTAAACCCGGCTAGACGCCCGGTCAGCGGCGAATCGTGTCCTGGTTGTCGAGGAACCATTTATAGGTCGATTCGATGCCTTCGGTCAGACCGATCTTCGGTTCCCAACCGAGGCGGCGGATCCGGCTCGAATCCATGAGCTTGCTCATGACGCCGTCGGCTTTAGACGTGTCGTTGACCATGGCGCCGTTGAACCCGACGACTGTGGCCATCTTGCGCGTCAACTCGTTGATCTCGATGTCTGTGCCGGCCCCGATGTTGATCGGAGCTGAATCGTCGTAGCGTTTCAGCAGGAATAGGCAGGCGTCGGCGACGTCGTCGGCGTTGAGGAATTCGCGCCTGGGTTTGCCGCTGCCGTAGATCGTGAACTCTTCGTCACCGGCGACGGTCGCTTCGTGCAGGCGACGCAGGATCATCGGGAAGGCGTGGCCGCCCGGGATCTGGAAGTTATCTTCGATTCCGTAAAGGTTGCACGGCATGGCGGAGATGAACGAGCACCCGAATTGTTGCCGCAACGCCTGGACCTGCATGACGCCGGTGATTTTCGCGATCGCATAGCCGAAGTTGGTCTGCTCGACGGGCCCGGTCATGAACGAGTCCTCGTGGATCGGCTCGACCGCGTTCGTCGGGTAGATGCAGCTCGATCCCAAGAACAGGGCGCGGGTGACGTCATATTCTTTCGCGGCGTCCAACAGGTTCACCTGTATGCGCAGGTTCTGCGACAGGAAGTCAGCGGGCGCGGCGTCGTTACCGAAGATGCCGCCGACCTTCGCGGCCGCGTCGATCACGTAGGCGGGTCGTTGTGCAGCGAAGAAGTCGAACACGGCGTCGCGTTCGGTCAAGTCGAGTTCGTGGCTGCGTCGACCGATCAGGTTCGTGTACCCTTCGGCTTCGCACCGACGCCAAATGGCCGACCCCACCATGCCGCGGTGCCCAGCGATATAAATCTTTGCGTCGCGCGGAATCTCGTGGTGGTAATCGGTGCGCATCGAAGTTCTCTCCTGACCAGTGGACGGGCGTCAACCGTAGCAACCGGTGGCGCCAGGTTCGCCCATGCACAACGGTCACAACCGATCTGAGCGCGTGTAGGCTCAAGCGTCGCAGCCGATTAACCAGTAAGGATGGGCATGAGCGATACACGCACTGCGCTGATCACGGGTATCACCGGGCAGGACGGGTCATACCTGGCTGAGCTGCTGCTCGACAAGGGATACGAGGTGCACGGTATTGTGCGCCGCTCGTCGACGATCGACAGCAATACCCGGCTTGACGGGATCTATCAGGCTCCGCATACGCCGAACCAAACGCTGTTTCTGCACTACGGAGACGTCACCGATGCGAGCCTCTTGACGAACCTCGTGCGTGATATTCAACCCGACGAGGTCTATAACCTTGCCGCGCAAAGCCATGTCCGGGTCAGTTTCGACACCCCCGACTACACGGGAAACGTGGACGCGCTGGGCACGATCCGCCTGCTGGAGGCGGTTCGCGCCACGGACTGCAACGCGCGCTTCTACCAGGCATCCACTTCGGAGCTTTTCGGCGCCACCCCGCCGCCTCAAAACGAGGAATCCCCGTTTTACCCCCGCAGCCCGTACGCGGTCGCGAAGCTGTACAGCTACTGGGCAGTCGTGAACTACCGCGAGGCATACGGCCTGCACGCCACCAACGGCATCCTGTTCAACCACGAATCACCGCGCCGGGGCGAAACCTTCGTGACCAGGAAGGTCACTCGGGCGGTCGCACGCATCGCGGCAGGAATCCAAGACACCGTCCACATGGGTAACTTGAACTCGATCCGGGACTGGGGCTACGCACCCGAATACGTCGAGGGAATGTGGTCGATGCTGCAGCAGACGGATCCGGACGACTACGTCATGGCCACCGGCGAGGGCTGCGTCGTTCGCGACTTCGTCGAGGCTGCGTTCGCGCACGCGGACCTCGATTGGGAGAAGTACGTCAAACACGATTCCGGCCTCGAACGTCCATCCGAAGTCGACGCTCTCATCGGCGACCCGCGCAAAGCGAAGGTCCGTCTCGGCTGGGAAGCGAAAACACGTTGGCGCGAGCTCGCCAAACTGATGGTGGATGCCGACCGGCAATTGCTCGACGACCAATTGTCCGGCAAGAACGTGCGTGCCGAGCACGTATAGCGCGAACTGGGGGCATGTTACGAACATGACGCGATAGTCGCGTTCGACCCCCAATCGATCGACCGTCACGGGCCCCGGCGATGCAGCAGTGTCGCCGGGGCCCGTCATGTCGCGCACATGACGAGTGTCCGCGCCGAACCGGCTGCGCTGGACCGAGAAGACGACGCCAACTCACACTGCAACCAGTCCGCACCGCACGCAACAACTGGCGTGCACCGAGCCGCGCGGCCCCGCACCACAACTGACCCTCACCGCGCGACAACTGGCCCGCACCACGCACTCGACAACGACGCATTCGGGACCTGTCCGGCCAACCGCGACGCCGCACCCGAATCCCTGTAGCCGCGCGGACGTGCGCGGACCGTCGCAGCTCCCGTATCCATGAGGTATCCATAGCCACCCGCATTTCGCTGGGTGGCGCCGCACTCAGCCACACACCGTGCCGGCGACCGCCCGAAAACTCTTCACCAATTTTTGACCACCGCGGGGTCGGCATGAGTCCATGGCTGCCCTCAACGTTCCGTTTTTATTCTGACCACAGTCATCAGGCCACCCACATCGACACCGTCCTGCCACCAGCGAAACAACGCCACTACCTGCATAAGCAGACTTCTGTCGCCATGCTCACCGAGACAAACCCGAGCGATGTCGAATACACGCAAGGTTGTAGAACTTGCTGAACTCGTGTCCAGGAAGGATCCACTGAGCGAAAGCCGTGTGGTCCCGCTGTAGACATAGCCGCCCGCATTTGGCCGCTCAACGCCGCACTCAGCCGCACAGGCCAACCGCTGACCACAGTCAACAAAAAGCTCCGTCTTCCCCGGTCTTTGCAGGGAAAACAGAGCTTGAGAGCGGAGACGGTGGGATTCGAACCCACGAGACGGGGTGACCGCCTGGCGGTTTTCAAGACCGCTGCACTAGTCCACTATGCGACGTCTCCTGGCTGAGCGTCGTCAATCTACCAAATCGCGGGGCAGCCGCACCGCACGCATCCGCACCCGTACACGGTCACTGATCGCGGTACTCGCTGTCGTCGTCCGACACCTCGACCGTCTGGTCATACGCATCGGCGCTGTCCGCTTCGAAAGCGAACTCGGGGGCCGGTTCACGGCGCTCGCCGGTCGACGAAGCCGGCTCCGGATCGTCGCCGCGCTGCTCCTGGTCAAGTTCGGGATCGTCGATGCGTGCGGCCTGCTCCGCGGCATCCGATTCCGGTACTTCCCACCTGTCCATGCCATCCACGGTACGTCGAAAGCCGAGAAGCGCTAAAGATCTTCGACATTTGTATGGTGCCGCTGCCGCCCGTGCACCGTCATAGACGAGAATGCGAGGTGAGGTACGGCGCCGACCATTCGTGCGCATCGCCTGCGTAAAGATCGGTCACAGACACGACAAGGAGCAGAAATGCCCATAGCGACGCCAGAGGTATACGGGGAAATGCTGAGCCGGGCCAAAGAGGGCCGCTTCGCGTATCCCGCCATTAACGTGTCGTCATCTCAGACGCTCAATGCCGCGCTCGCCGGTTTCGCAGAAGCCGAAAGCGACGGCATCATCCAAATATCGACCGGGGGCGCCGAATACCTTTCCGGCCCGACCGTCAAAGACATGGTCACCGGCTCGGTCGCGTTCGCCGAGTTCGCGCGCGAAGTCGCAAAGAACTACCCGGTGAACATCGCGCTGCACACCGACCACTGCCCGAAAAACAAGCTGGACGGCTTCGTGCGTCCGCTCATCGATATCTCGGCCCAGCGTGTCGCAGCCGGCAAGGAACCCCTGTTCCAATCGCACATGTGGGACGGCTCCGCGGTGCCTCTGAACGAGAACCTCGACATCGCGAAGGAACTGTTGGAGAAATCCACCGCCGCCAAGATCATCCTCGAAATCGAGGTCGGCGTCGTCGGAGGCGAGGAGGACGGCATCGTCGGCGCGATCGACGAAAAGCTATACACGACCGTCGCCGACGGGCTCGCGACCGCCGAAGCGCTCGGTACCGGAGAAAACGGGCGATACATGACCGCCTTGACGTTCGGCAACGTCCACGGCGTCTATAAACCCGGCAACGTGAAACTGCGCCCGGAGATCCTGAAGGAGATCCAGGACGCGGTCGGCGCCGAGGTCAGCAAAGACAAGCCGTTCGACCTGGTTTTCCACGGCGGTTCCGGCTCAGCGTTGTCGGAAATCCGCAGTGCGTTGGATTTCGGCGTCATCAAGATGAACGTCGACACCGACACCCAGTACGCGTTCACGCGACCGATCGTCGACCACATGTTCACCAACTATGACGGCGTCTTGAAGGTCGAAGACGGGGTCGGCAACAAGAAGGTGTACGACCCGCGCTCCTACGGCAAAGCCGCCGAAAAGGGCATGGCGGAGCGCGTCGTCGAGTCCTGCGAAAACCTGCGTTCAGTCGGAACCACATCGGCGAAGTAAGGCAGCACCGCCGTCAATCGGGGCGGCCGTGAACACGACGAGGCCGGGACGAATAAAAACGTCCCGGCCTCGATTTCGCGGGCTTAAAGGTAGCGCGTCGCCCCGTAGTACGGCGTCGCTGCTTCCTCTAGTTTCTGGACCTTCACCTGATCGCCGAACGTCGGTGCGTGCACCACGTACCCTCCGCCGATGTACAGCCCGACATGTTGCAGGCCGTTGTAGAACACGGCGTCGCCGGGCTGCAGGGCATCGCGGCTGATGTGCGTGCCCATGTTGTACTGCTGCGAGGCCTGGTGCGGCAGTGAGATACCGACCTGCCGGTATGCATCCAGGATCAGGCCCGAACAGTCGTAGCTGTCGGGGCCGGCGGACGCCCACACATACGGGTCGCCGATCTGGTCCATGGCATGACGCACGACAACCCCGGCGTCGCCCGGCACGTACTCCGGGACGTAATCAACGCTTTGACCGCGCTGTGCCGCCTCGTCCCGGTAAACATCCTTGCGGTCTTTTTGAAGACGATCGATGTCCGCCTCGATCTTGTCTTTCTTGGATTCCAGTTCTTCTTCTTGAGCGGACTGTTCCGATTTCAGTTCATCAAGGACGGCTTTATCATCCGCAAAGCTCTTCTTGGCTTTGTTGATCTTCTTGATGAGATCGGAATCTGTCGCGGTCACGCCATTGAGTGCCGTCATACGCTGTGTGAACTGGTCGGGCGATCCAGCATTGATGACGGCCAGAGTTCCTGTGAACGGGTGAGTCTCGTACGCCGTGGTGACCATCGGCTCCGACTCGTCGTACAGCTTGCCGAGCTTTTCCTCGTACGGTGCGAGCTTCTTCTCGAGCGCCTCGATCTTGTCTTTAGTGTCTTTGAGGTCCTCGTTGATGGCGTTGTAATCCTCAACCACGCCTTCGAGGTCGCTCGCCTGGTCCTCGATCTGCGATTCCAGCTCGTCGACGCTCGGGTCAGCAGCCGCGGGAGTCGCCATCGCTCCGAGGACGGCGACTGACACTGTGGTTGCGATCAGCACCCGCCGAAGTCCGAATCGGACACGATCTGCGGTCACCAGCAACGCTCCTTTGCTCCTGGTGGGATGAACATTCGCCCATCCCTATGCGTTTATCTTCTTCGCCAGAATGGGCGCGGGCCATGGCGACATTAACGTAAGGTTCTTCCGCTTGCCATAGACCATTTCGGTAGTCATTATCATCCCTTGCGGCCGAGAACTGTTGACAGACATACTGTGCGTCACTTTTCCGACACAGATGAGCCATGTAGTATGTGCGCCGTGGACACCACCAAGCTCACGACCTGCGCATTGTGTTGTTGTTGTCGCTAATCGACACTCCAACGCAGCGTCCGCATGTCGTGACCTTCTCGAGGTTGCGCCCCACCCGAAAGCAATCCGGTGACAAAAACCACGCCGATTTCGAGGCTGTCCGAACTCGCCTCTTCTTACGCCGCGACCATCGATGGCCCGTTCAAGTTCCGATCGAAGTCACGGTCTGCCCACAAGCTACACAGCACCGACGATTTCGAGGTCTGGCTTCTGGCTTGGCTACCTGGGCAGTCCACTGACCTGCATGACCACGGGGGCGATGCGGCACCGGCGCCAAGCGCCTTCACCATGATCAGCGGGGAATTGACCGAATACACAGTGTCACCTGGGTTTCCGCCGACGCTGAATCGGCAGGTCCTGGGCACCGGCGAAACCTCGGTCGTTGACTCGCAGACAGTGCACGCGGTCAAAAACCGAGGAGACCGACCGGCCGTCAGCGTCCACGTCTATGCGCCGGCGCTGACGCTCATGCGTCGATACCTTTTCGACGAATCGGGCCTATGGTTGGCCGCTTTGCGCCGCGCCGGCGAAGACTGGTGACTTGGTCGTCCTACGCGAACAGCGGGTTCGCGATCAGGTAGATGAGTGCCGCGACACCACCGGCTGCGGGGAAGGTCAAGACCCACGCGCCCACGATGTTGCCGGCCACGCCCCAACGCACGGCCGCGAAGCCTTTGGTCGCACCCACACCCATGATCGCCGAGGTAATCGTGTGGGTCGTGGAGATGGGAGCACCCAGGGCGGCGGAACCATACAGGACGGAGCTGGCGACCGTTTCGGCGGCGAAGCCTTCCGGAGGACCCAGGTCGATCACGCGCCGACCGAGAGTCTTGATGATCCGCCAACCACCAGCGAAAGTACCGGCGGCCAGGACCAACGCCGAAACGATGAACACCCACTCGGGGATGTGCTTCGGGCTGTCCTGCAAACCACCCAGGTACAGGCCGAGCACGACGATACCCATCGTTTTCGCGGCGTCCTGCATGCCGTGACCGACGGCCATAGCGGCGGCCGAAACGGTCTGGGCGAAACGGAATCCCTTGCCGAGGCGGCGCGGGTTTCCGTTGCGGAAGATCCACATGATGGCGGTCATGACGATGAAACCGAGGATCACACCCACGACCGGGGAAAGCACCATCGGAATGACGACGCTCGATAGGATCCCGTCCCACAGAACTTCGTATCCGCCGACGAGGGTCGCGCCGACAAGACCACCGATGAGGGCGTGTGACGACGAGGACGGCAACCCGAACCACCAGGTGATCAGGTTCCACACGATCGCGCCCATGACACCGCCGAACACGACGGCGAGCGCGGAGGAGGTTTGCGGTAGCGACACGATGCCGCTGCCGACGGTCTCGGCGACTTTCACGCCGAGGTGCGCGCCGACGAAGTTACCGATCGCGGCGAGGCCGAGGGCGGCACGGGGGCTGAGAGCACGGGTGGACACGGACGTGGCGATCGCGTTGGCGGCGTCGTGAAACCCGTTGGTGTAGTTGAAGCCCATCGCCGCCACGATGACGAGGATGGCCTGAATCGTCAGAAGGTCCACTTAAGATTCCTTGACGGCAATCGTTTCGATGGTATTGGCGACGTGTTCGAAGGCGTCGCAAGCCCGTTCGAGCTCGTCGGCGACTTCCTTCAACTTCAATACGGTCAGGGCCTCGTATTCGCCCGAGAACAACCGCACAAGCAGCATGCGGTAGATCCGGTCGCCTTCGTTTTCGAGACGGTTGCATTCGATCCAGTAGTCACGGAGTGCCTCGTTCATGCCCTTCAGTTGCGGCATGGCCTTCGCCGTGATGTCGGCTTGGGTCTGGAGGATCCCGAACAGCTCGACCATTTCGCGAGGCAAGACGGGCATCTCGGAAAGCCCGTACAGGTACACGAGGTTGCCGGCCGCCTCGATGTGGTCCATGACGTCGTCAAGCAACGAACCCAAGGAGTACATGTCCTCGCGGTCGAGAGGGGTGACGAACGTGGAGTTGATCTTGTTGTAGAGCCCATGCGTGAGCTCGTCGTTGTCATGCTCAACTTCGACCAACCGCTCGGAGATCGATTGAGCGTCGGCTTCGGGCTCGCTGAGCTCAGTCAGAATTGCGGTTGCTTTAACTATGTTCTCCGCCGCATTCGTGAAGAACTGGTAGAACGAATCATCGCGGGGACGTAGTGAGAACAGCACGTAATACCTCGTGGACGCTACATCGACACACATCACCGTCTGGCAATGTCGCGTTCACGATACCGGCACGGTCTGTTCACCTGCATCAGGGCATTAATGACGCGTTCAGGCGCTTCAATGCACCGCACACCTTCTCGGAATCGGTCGTGTACCACAGCGGCGGCAACGACTTCCGCAAGAAACCACCATACGACCGTGCATTATGGAGCCGAGGATCCAGCACGGCTGCAACACCGCGGTCACCCTGTGTTCTTATGAGCCTGCCCACTCCCTGGGCCAGGCGAATCGCTGCGTGCGGGACGCTCACCGACATGAACCCGGAACCGCCCGACTCGTCGATAGCCTCCGAACGGGCCGCCGACAGCGGCTCGTTCGGCCGCGGAAACGGGAGCCGGTCGATGACGACGAGTTGACACGCGTCACCCGGCACGTCAACGCCCTGCCACAGCGACATGACCCCCAGCAGGCAGGCATGGGGGTCGCTCTTGAATTTCTTCACCAACAGCTGGATCGTCTCGTCCCCCTGCAGAAGGACGGGCAGATCCGTGCCCTTGCGCAGCATTTCGGCGGCGCTTTCCGCGGCACGCCGGGACGAGAACAGGCCCAGCGTGCGACCACCGAGCGCGTCGACCAGGCGCAACAGTTCCTCTCCCGCCTCCGGCGACAGCCCCGAAGCCGTGGGCCGCGGCAGGTGCGAGGCGACATACAGAATGCCCTGCTTGCGGTATTCGAACGGCGAACCGACATCGAGGCAGCGCCAGCGGGGGCCGGTCTGCCGATCCTCGTCGGCGTCCGCCTCGTCGTCGACGTCGGTCACCTCATCGCCGGGGTGCAGACCGAGCGCGCCGGCCGCCGTGCGAAACGAACCGCCCAGTTCCAGCGTGGCCGAGGTCGCGACAACGGTGCGTTCGGCGAACAGTTCGCTGCCCAAAAGGCCGCCGACCGACAACGGTGCTACCACGAGGCTGCGGCCACGGCCGTCACCTTCGCACCACCTGACGTCGTCGTCGGCGTCGACGAGGCACCGCTGCGCCGTCGTTTGAGCCTCGGTGAGCTGAGACTTGATTTGCGTCTTCGCCATCGCATCGGGCGCGTCCTGGCGTGGGTTCCCAACCGCGCTGACCGCGTCGCGGCACACCGAATCGAGCAGCGTCAACGCTTCGCGTATACCGGCCGGCAGTTCCTTCAACCGCGTATCGGGGGCATCGGCGATGGCCGCGCCGAGCAGGTCGGCGATCTCGTTGAGACGCGTCGCCGTTTCCTTGCCGCACGGCCCTGTGCTGCGGCGCGCAAGCCTGTCGAGGCCGCTGGCGGACAGTTCGGCACGCGCCGCCGACGTGGCGCGATCGGCCAGTTCGTGTGCCTCGTCCACGATCAGCAGCTCGTGTTCGGGGAGGATGCTGCGGTTGTGGATCAGGTCGATCGACAGCAGCGCATGGTTCGTGACGATTATGTCGGCGGCGCGTGCCCGCTCGCGTGCCGCCTCGGCGAAACATTGGTCGCCCCACCGGCATTTGGCGGTACCGACACAGTCGCGCGCGGATGTCGACATTTGTCGCCACGCCCGGTCCGATACGCCCGGATCGAGGTCGTCGCGGTCTCCGGTTTCGGTGTCGTTCGCCCAATCCTGCAGCCGGCCGATGTCTTTGCCGAGCGCGGAGCGCTGCCCGAGCCAGCCGGAGTCCGTGTCACCTTCGTCGAACAGTGTTTCCGCGTTCGAGTCTTCCGCGCCGAGTTTTGCGGGGCACAAATAGTGATGGCGGCCCTTGAAAACGGCGAAGGTGGGGGTGCGCCCCAGGACGGGCGCCGTCGCTTCGGCGAAGCGGGGAAGATCGGTGGCTATCAGCTGCGACTGCAACGCCAGCGTGGCGGTCGAGATCACCACGGGACGTTTCGACAGCAGCGCGGCCGCCAGGTAAGCCAGCGACTTCCCGGTTCCGGTGCCCGCCTGCACGAGGAGGTGGGTACCGGTGTCCATCGCTTCCGATATCGCGGTGGCCATGGCTTGCTGACCACTGCGGACTTCGCCGTTGGGGACGGCGCCGACTGCAGCGTCGAGCAGTTGAGTTACGGACGGTTCGGTCACCCCGTGACGTTATCTGGCTCCTGCGACGTGCCCGTGCGTCGGTTCAATTCCTTGATGCCAGCGTTCAGGACGGCGACGATCGGTACCGCGATCAGCGCGCCGAAGACGTCGGCAAGGACGACGCCGGAAGCGACAGCGAGGACCACGGCAAGCGGATGGATACTGACCGCGCGTCCCATTAGGACTGGCTGCAGGACATGACTTTCGATCTGTTGCACGGCGAGCACGATGCCCAGCACGATCAGTGCGGTGATCCAGTCGCCGCCGACGAGGGCGACCAGCACGGCGACGGTACCGGACACGGTCGCACCGATGATGGGGATGAATGCACCCAGAAAGACCAGCGCCGCCAGCGGGATCGCGAGCGGGACATCCATGATGATCAGCCCGATGCCGATACCGACGGCATCGATGATGGCCACGAGGATCGTGGCCCGCACGAACGACACCAGTGACGACCAGGATGCGTCACCGGCCCGCGTCATGGGTTCTTGCGCCGGCGCCGGGAGCATGCGGGTCAAGAAAGTCCAGATGCGACGGCCGTCACGCATGAGGAAGAAGGTGGTGAACAGGACCAGGAATAGACCTGACACGGAGGTCAACACGATCCCGAGCGTGTCTGCCGCGGTCTCGGCGGCACCGGCGGCGTCGGTCCCCACCCAGCTGATGGCGTAGTCGCTGGCTTCGTTGAGGTAGCCCTCGATCGTTTCGTCCGTCAGATGCAGCGGACCGGTTTTGGCCCAGTTTTGTATCTTCAGGACACCGGTGGTCACGTTCTCGGCGAGTTGCGGCACACCCGAGATGAACTGTCCCACCACATAGGTCAAAACGCTGCTGACGACCATAATACCGCCGACGAGGACGACGCCGACCGCCAAAGTCCGCGGGACATGGATTCGCACCAGCAACGTCACCAGCGGCTGCAGCATCGCGGCGAGCAGCATCGACACCACGAATGGGACCACGACGATCGCCAGCATGTTCGCCAGGTACAGGATCCCGATCACGGCCGCGGCGATGACGATCAGCCTCCACGACCAGCCGCCGGCGACCTTCAAACCATGCGGCACGCCGTCCGAAGCACCCTGCGCGGGCGCGCTGTCCGTGTCGTCGGTGTCCATGTCGTCGGCTTCGTCGTCCTCGGGTTTCGCAGGCTCAAGCTGGTACTGGTCCTCGTTACGGCGACGGACCTCCTCATACCGCTCGATGTAAGGATTCGTGCGAACCGCTTCAAACAACCTGCGGGCGCGCGCGCCCATACGAGCGATTCGGCTCATCGACACTCCTCAACCATGACCGCGGGGATAGAGGGTCTACGGTACCGAGCCCGCGCCAGCTGCGTTGTATCGTGTGCCTCGTGACCGCCTTCGACACCGAAACCGGCCTCCCGGTTCGACTCCTCCACGATCGCATCCTCGTGCTCGCCGACAGCGAAGGCGAGCGCAAGTCCACAGCCGGCATCGTCATCCCCGCGACGGCCTCGATGGGGGCACACCGTCTCTCGTGGGCCACGACAGTCGCCGTCGGGCCGCTTGTGCGCGCCGTCCAGGTCGACGACCGTGTCCTGTTCGACCCGGACGACCGTGCCGAGGTGGAGCTGCACGGCAAGGGATACGTTCTCCTGCGCGAGCGGGACGTGCACGCAGTCGCCGCTTCCCGCATGGACGACAACGGAACCGGCCTTTACCTTTAGGCGCGGCGCTGTCGGTGCCATACGCTCGAGGCATGCGTATTGCTGTCATCGGGCTCGGCCTGATCGGCGGATCGGTGCTACGCGCGTTCGCGCGGGCGGGCTGTGACGTCTCAGGTTTCGACGCGGACCCTCGCGTGCGCGACGCTGTCGCCGAAGCCGGTTTCGAGGTGACCGATCGCGACGGCTGCGCCGCTGCCGACGTACTGGTATTGGCGATTCCGGCCCCGCACCTGCCGTCGCTGTTGCCGTCGCTATCCGATTTCCCCGGGATCGTCACCGATGTGACCTCGGTTAAGACTCCCGTAGCGGACGCCATGAAGCGTTACTGCCCGGCGGTGCGTTACGTCGGCGGGCACCCGATGGCGGGCAAGGAAGTCAGCGGGTTCGCCGCTTCGGATGCGTCCCTGTTCGACGGCCGGGCGTGGGCGCTGTGCCTCGGCGAGGAAGTCTCGCGCGCCCAGGAGCTGGACGACTGGGTCACCCTTGCCGACCTGTTGTGCCGCATGGGGGTCCGCGTCGTACCGACAACCGCGGCGCGGCACGACGATGCGGTGGCGCGCATCAGCCATCTTCCGCACCTGTTGGCAGCGGCTTTGACCCGCACCGCGGCCGAACCTCAGGCCCTGACGCTGGCGGCCGGGTCTTTTTCCGACGGCACGCGGGTGGCCGCATCCGACCCGTACCTCGTATCGGCGATGTGCAGCGCGAATGCGGAGGCGCTGCATGACGCGCTCGACGACTGCCTCGCCATGTTGGACGAGGCGCGCCGGAAGCTGACGGCTTCACGGCAGGACCTGGCCGAGTGGCTCACACCCGCCAGCACGGCGCGGCGCGCATGGCCACCGCGGGCGGGCACGTCCCACACCGACGCCGTGACCAGGGACAAGCTTTTGCACATTGGTGTGGTCGGCGGCTGGGTCGAGTCCGTCCATGACGGCCGAGCGGAGATTCTTTGGAGGGTACCGGGTGATTCATTGCCGTAAAGTCCCGCTCATGAGACGCATTGACAATATTGCAGACCAGTACGTCGAGGATTTGATCGCGCTGTCGCCGAGGCTTGCCACGTCGATGGGGGTTTTCGGGCACGATCACGAACTCGACGACGTTTCCCCAGCCGGTTTCGAGGCGCGCGCGAGCCTGATGCGCCGGACCCTGGCCCATCTCAACGCCGAGGAAGCCTCCGATGAACGGGAGCAGGTCGCCAAAGACGGCATGGTGGAACGCCTCTCGGCCGAGCTGGAACGGTACGAAGCCAACGACACATACCTCGACCTCAATGTCTTGATCAGCGAGCTGCACAGTGTCCGCAACACCTTCGACATGATGAGCACCGAGGGCGAACAGAACGCGGCCAACATCGCGGCCCGCCTGTCGGCCGTCCCGACGGCGCTTCGGCAGTACACCGACACCCTGCGCAACGAGGCCGCCGCCGGACGTGTGGCGGCGCTGCGGCAGGTAACGCAGGTCGCCTCGCAATGCGACCAGTGGAACGGCAAGGACGGCAACGATTTTTGGGCGAACCTGAAGTCGCGCGTCACGATCGACGGCAAAGCCGTCGAGGGGCCGCTTGCCGACGAGCTCGAGGCCGGTGTCTTCGACGCCCGTGCGGCCACCGCCGAGTTCGCGACTTTCCTGCGCGAAGAGCTCGCACCGAAGGCCCCCGAGCTTGATGCAGTCGGCCGGGAACGTTATGCCCGGGCTTCGCGGTTCTTCCTCGGCACCGAGGTGGATCTCGAGGAGACCTATGCGTGGGCGTGGGGCGAATTGCACCGCATCGAGTCGGAGATGAAGGCGGTGGCCCACGAGATCAAGGCGAACGCGACCGTCGCCGAAGCGGTCGCGGTTCTCGATGCCGACCCGCAACGCAACCTTTCCTCCAAAGAGGAGTTCCAGGAGTGGATGCAGCAGCTGGCCAACTCCACCGTCGCGGAGCTGGCCGATAAGCATTTCGACATTCCCGAACCGGTGCGCAAGATCGAATGCATGATCGCGCCGACCGCCGACGGTCCGATCTATTACACCGGACCGAGCGAAGACTTCTCGCGACCTGGCCGCATGTGGTGGTCGGTTCCGGAGGGCCAGAAGGTCTTCTCGAAGTGGCGCGAGACAACGACCGTCTACCACGAAGGCGTTCCGGGGCACCACCTCGAGGTAGGGCAGTCTGCGTACCGTTCGACGCTGCTCAACCGGTTCCAGCGGCAGCTGCTGTGGTGTTCCGGGCACGGCGAAGGGTGGGCGTTGTACGCGGAACGTCTCATGGACGAGTTGGGGTACCTGTCCGACCCGGGCGAACGCCTGGGCATGCTCGACGCGCAGGGTTTCCGTGCGGCACGGGTCATCATCGACATCGGCGTCCATTTGCAGCTGCGCATCCCCAGCGATAACCCGTTCGGTTTCCACCCGGGCACCGTCTGGACTTCCGAGCTGGCGTGGGAATTCCTCTCCCAGCACTGCATGCTCGACGAGGCGCAGCGAAGGTACGAGCTGAATCGTTATCTCGGCTGGCCCGGTCAGGCACCATCCTATAAGGTCGGTGAGCGGCTGTGGCTGCAAGCGCGCGAAGACTATAAGCGTCGCAAGGGCGAGCAGTTCAACCTCAAGAGGTTCCACACCGACGCGCTGAATCTCGGCCCGTCCGGCCTCGACCCGTTCGCCAAAGCACTGAAACGCTTGTAAATCGACGATGCGAAGCGGGCCCGCCACACCGACGGTCGGCCCGCACATTTCGTCTAGGCCCGCAGGCTCTCCGCCAGTTTGGTGAGGCGTTTACTCAGCCGGCCGGCACCATAGACGACCGCGACCTGGTCGGCCCACAAGGATCCCCAGTCGGGGCCGAGCTCGACGACGACTTCCTCCAGGTTGACGGTGTCGGTCTGACGCATCCATTTCCACAGTGCTTTATCGAGATTCCATTCGATAAGGTTCGTGCGGTGGACGCTACGCGCCTTGAAGGTCACGAATACGCCGGCGGCGTAGCCGGGGTCCCCGATGCTGTTCAAATAGGATATGTAGTTGTCGGCGTGCACCTTGAAGAAGGATGCGGGCAAGACATTCAACACCCGCATCGCCATCGCTGGTTCGGCGAGGAACAACGCATCCGTGATCGCACGGATATGACTTTCGACGAGCTCCGTGTCGAGATCCTGCAGACGCAGCGCACGTTCTTCGGAATCCGGCTGAAACGTTTCCAACGCGGCGATCGCGTCCCGCAACACATCAATGTGTTGCTGATCCTGACCCGACATGGCCTCATCACCTCGATTTTCGAGCCTCGGGCGCAGCCCGGTGTACCGTCATCGCCATCCACTGTGATGCCGTTAAGTCACATTCAATTGACATTACTCGACTCTCGCCGTTCCGGTCACCCTGGATAACTCCGTCACTGTTGGAAACTCAAGCATCAGCGCGAAACAGTGTCGGCTAAGCGACATCGCCGTGTGCCTGTCACACTGTCGACAGCAAGCCGTCTTCGAAGAGGACCGCCACTGCGTCAACCTTGAACCAGCAACGATCAACAGTGCGAGGCGTAACCCAGCTCGCCAACGACCTGGTACGTCGTTGAAACAGTTAAGGAAGGACCCGCCCATGTCTACGCGCGAAAACCTACTACCGGAACCGCCGCCGGTTGAGCTTCCCGACGACGAAGAACAAATGAGCTATCTCGACGCCAACGGTGCCGAAGCGGCTGCACGTCAGTACCCGACCTTCTGCCGTGCTTGGGCGAAACTGGCCAAGGCCGCGGCCGATTCCGGCGACGACATCGCGGCTTACGCTTACGCCCGGACGGGCTACCACCGTGGCTTGGATCAGCTCCGCGGCAACGGGTGGCGCGGGCACGGACCGGTGCCGTGGTCACATAAGCCGAACCGCGGCTTCTTGAAGGCGCTGCATCAACTCGGTCTTGCCGCCGATGCGATTGGGGAATCCGATGAGGCCGCGCGCTGCGCGCAATTCCTACGGGACTGCGACCCTGCCGCCGCCGACGCGATGAGCAGCTGACAAAAAATGATGGACCGAGCGCCCCGGCACGGCGCTCGGTCCTGCGTAACACCTTGCATGCGTCAGGGCTTACTTGGTGTTACATCGATAATCACGCCCGTGGAGCCATGAAGGTTGCAGCCGAAACGCATGAAAATTTAACTTTCTTCGAAAGTACCCTGTTTTTGTGGAAACCTTCGAACGCCTTGATACCCAAACCGTCTCCGACGTGCTGAAACTGGTAGAAATCGGCACGGCCGCGGACGGTTTGGCCGCATTCGGCGAAGCTACAATTTTGAACTTGCGACACGGGGACCGTGGTGATTCACGCCACATCCTCATCCGCAGTGGTTCCGGCGACCTCATCGGCTGCGCCAGCCTCGCGCTTTCCGACGCCGAAGCCGCCGACATGGAAATGCTCGTGCATCCCCTTCACCGACACCGCGGACACGGCGCCGCGATGATCTCACGGGCAGAAGAAATCGCGCGCGAAGCCGGCAAGACCCGACTGCAAGTCTGGGCCCACGGCGACCACCCGACAGCCGTGGCGCTGGGCACCCATCGCGACTTCGACCGGCACCGAGTGCTGTGGCAGATGCGTCGCACCCTCACCGATGCGGACCGGGCCGCGACCCCGGCACCGGACGGCGTCACTATCCGCACGTTCAGCCCGGGCCGCGACGAACAGGCTCTCCTCGAGGTCAACAACGCCGCGTTCGCCGACCACCCGGACCAGTCGGGTTGGACACTGCGCGACGTCGCGATGCGCGAGCGCGAAGAGTGGTTCGACCCCGCCGGACTGATCCTCGCCGAAGACGGCGACGGAACGCTGCTCGGCTTCCACTGGACCAAGGTGCACCGTGACGAGAACACCCACGTCGGCGAGGTGTACATCCTGGGCGTGCATCCACGCGCCCAAGGGATGAAGCTCGGCAAAGCCCTTACAGCGACCGGGCTCGCATATCTTCGTGGCCGCGACCTGGACACGGTGATGCTGTACGTCGACGAATCGAACACGACCGCGGTATCGCTGTACGAACGATCGGGCTTCATGCGCTGGACCGCGGACGTCAACTACCGCAAGGCACTGTTACGCGAATGTGACGACTATGGATCGCGTGTGTCATGTCACTACGCCAGGATGGAAGCGACAACCATCAAGGTGAATAGGAAGCCATGGCCAGCGATCCCGAATTCGATGAGTTCGCGAATTTTGTCGCTTCACACCATTCGACATTGCGTCAAGACGCCGCCAGGCTGGTCGGCCCCGACTCCTTGACGCATGTGCTCATGCTCCGGGTGCTGACCGAATTGGCGAAGAATTGGCGCTTCGCCTCGCGCTCCGATCCGGAAGAGTTCCTGTCCAAGCAGCTCGATACGCATTCGCGCGGTTTCTGGCGCGAAGATTCGGGCAATCACGAAGCGCCTGACATCGCGGAACAGAACCCGAACCAGTTGGCGGCGGCGGCCTGGGCGGCGGGTGTGCGTGCCCGCAAACGCCGCACCGGCGGGCGCATACTGATGGTCTCGGTCGTCGTCGTTCTGCTGGTGGCGTACGGCCTGTCAGTGGCGCTCGACAACGACGGACCGGCCGAACGCACGCACCACGCCGAAACGGCGACCCCGGTCACGGACATGGTCGCGGTCCTGCCGCCGCCGGACGTGACCAAGAAGTCGCCGCAATACGCAGAGGCGTTCAGCGAAGCGGCTAAACCCACGGTCGGTACGCCGAGCCTGCAGGAGGATCCGGTCGTGGCGATGGCCGCGATCGTCTACGGCAGTTCGCAAAGCCCTGTCGTGATCGGCAAGGACGGCCGTCAACGACGCTTCGATACCGGGGCGGCGGAAGACACCGCGACACTTGTGCATCCGCGTTCTATATCGCCCGACGGCACGCGCGCGGCGCTCACCCCCAACGATGATCTGGCTATTCTGTCCGCCGATGGCGGGTTGGAGACCGTCGAACTGCAGGAAGACATCGGCATCATCTTCGACCTCGCCTGGATCGGAGAAAACCTCCAGGTGACGACGTCGACTGGGAGCTACACGGTCGGCATCGGCAGCGGGTCGGTCAAGTCGGCGAAATGGTACGGCCCCGACACCACTCAGGTGGCGGGACAGGACGGAGCGGTCGCGGAGTTCGTCACGACCGAGACCAGCCCGCTGGTGCTGCGCACGTGGGAAGGCGACGAAGAAACCGCGAACACCTCCGGTCAACTTCCCGTCAAACAGTGGCGTTCGGTGCCGCTGAACGACCGCAGCCAGTTCGCGCGAGGCTGCGTCGTCGCCGACACACTCGAAGTTCCCGCGTCCTACGGTTCGCCGCAGGCCTGCATCGCGGTCGTCGATTCGGACGCGTCGCTCGAGAACATGATTGTCCTCACCGATAAGTACGGAGGCGATAGCCGACTACTGGGTTTCGCCGACGGCAAGGTTTTTTTCACGGTCAACCACAAATCGACCGAACCGACGATGGTCATGGTGTGGCAGCCGGATAGCAACCGCCTGCAGAAGGCGTTCCCATTGGTGAAAGGGCAATCGTTGGCGCTCGGCGAGATCTAGGTCGTCAGGGACAGTTGACCCATTCGTCGCTGCCGTCGGCGAAGAACTGGTGTTTCCACATCGGCAGCCGACGTTTCACCTCGTCTATGAGGTGGCTGCAGGCGTGGAAGGCTTCGGCGCGGTGAGGCGCGGCGACGGCGGCGGCCAGGGCGACGTCACCGATCTGCAGTTCGCCGATCCTGTGACTGACCGCGACCGAAGCGACTTGTGGCAGCGCGGCGATATCGGCGGCGACCCGGTTCAGCACCTTCTCGGCGTCCGGATGTGCCTCGTAGACGAGCGTGGTGACGCGTCGTCCACGATCATGGTCCCGCACGACGCCGGCGAAACCGACGACGGCGCCGCTTCCGGCCCCCGAGACGAGGGCCTCATGCGACGCGGTGTCGATCGGTTTCGCCGTCACAACACTGTGGATCAACCGGCACCGCCAGGAACAGGAAGCGGGAGGTAGCGGACCATGTCGCCCGCGGAACCGTCCGTATTGGCTTCGATGACCGCGAACCCGTCGGACGCCGCCAGGCCGCGCAACATGGACGAACCCACGTGCGAAACCGGGTGCGCGTTCCCGTCGACGTCGACGCTGACCAACGCGAGATGGGTGTCGCTACCGCGGCCGGGGATGTCGGCGGCCAAGCGCACACGCGGCATGGTGCCCAACGCCCGACCACTCAAGCCAGCCAGCAAGGGAAGCACGAGCGTCATCACGGCCACCACCGCCGACTGGGGGTTGCCCGGCAAACCGACAACGAAACGGCCACCGGGCAGCGACGCCAGCAGCATCGGGAAAGCCGGACGGACCGTGACCGTGTTGACCACGTATTCCGCACCGAGCTCCTTGAGTGCCTCGTGCAGATAGTCGACCGGACCGTGCATGGTGCCCCCGGTGGTGCACACGATGTCGGCGTCGTCGAGGGCGGCGCGCAGGCCAGAAACGTGCGCCTCCAGGGTGTCTTCGATCGGCCCCCGCGGGCTGAAACCCGGGGCGATCGTCGCGCCGACGCCGCGAAGCAGTGACGGCAACAGCGGCCCCAGTGAGTCCCGGATCTGGCCGTTTTCGGGGACCCCGCTCGACGCCAGCTCGTCACCGAAGACCAGGACCGCCGCCCGAGGTTTCGGGCGCACCTCGATCGTGTCGTAACCACAGGCAGCAGCAACGCCGATGACCGCGGGCGTAATC
Source organism: Candidatus Stackebrandtia faecavium (assembly GCA_019112895.1). Lineage (GTDB taxonomy): Bacteria > Actinomycetota > Actinomycetes > Mycobacteriales > Micromonosporaceae > Stackebrandtia > Stackebrandtia faecavium. The sequence continues at coordinate 17,408 of DXIM01000174.1, read as the reverse complement.
GGGACCCCTTGGGAGACCAACAGGTCCCCGGAGGCAAATTCTTCGCCCACCTCGCGCCATTCCTTTTTGGTGCGTGTCTGGCCGTGGACTTTGTCCCCTTCGATCGTCGCGTTCTCGGTGCGGATGATGTTGTCGAGTTCCGCCGGAACCATCGCACCGGTCGCGACCTCCACGGCGCATCCGTCGGCGATCGATGGGGCGATCTCTCCCGCAAGCACCCGGCCGCTGAGGGTCCACGGTCCGCTACCGCGAACCGCGTAACCGTCAACACTGGACGTCGTAAACGGTGGCATCGGCGTCAACGCCGTCAATGGTGCGGCCAAAGTGGTGCCGTCCGCCTCGCTGATCTTGCAGTGCAACGGGTACAGGGCTGCGTTAGCGGCCGCCGCGTATGTATTATCGCGCGCGATATCCCAGTCGAGTGCTGTCATCTCATCTCCTCTAGTGGTCCCCGTCGTGTATTTGGTCAACGATGTGCGGCAATACTGGCAGTAGTACCGCTAGACCGTCGCGTGCCGCCCCTTTTGAGCCGGCCAGGTTCACGATGAATGTGGTTCCCGCGACGCCGGCGATGCCTCGCGACAGCATCGCCATAGGTGTTCCGCTCGACTGTCCATACAAGCCAAGTCCATGAATTCGGATCGCTTCGGCGACCCCCGCGACCTCCCGATCGATGATGGCCCGCGTCATTTCGGGTGTACGGTCCGTGCTGGTCAAGCCCGTGCCGCCGGAGGTGACCACGACGTCGCTGCCGTCGTCGACCGCCGCCTGCAGCGCCCGCCCGACCGGCTCGCCGTCGCCAACGACATGCGGACCATCCACTTCGAAACCCGCTTGCACAAAGCCCGAGCTCAGTATCGGCCCCGCCTCGTCTGCATACACACCCGCGGCGGCGCGGTTCGACGCCACAATCACCGTCAGCTTCATACGCGTTGCCACGTTCCCGTTTTGCCACCCGTTTTCTCTTCGACCCGGATGTCGGTCAAATACGCCGCCGGGTCCACGGCCTTCACCATGTCGATCAGGGTGAGCCCCGCGACGCTGACTGCCGTCAACGCCTCCATTTCGACGCCGGTGCGGTCCGCGGTCTTCGCAAACGCCGTGATGTCGACGGTGTCGTGATTGAACTCGAGGTCGACACTGACCTTGTGCAGCCCAATCGGATGGCACAAGGGAATCAGATCGGACGTCCGCTTTGCGCCCATCATGCCGGCCAGCCGTGACACCGCGACCGCGTCCCCCTTCGGCAGATTCTCGGCACGCAAAGCCGTGACCACCTCGGCGGTGGTGCACAAACGACCCGAGGCGGTAGCCGTTCTCGCCGTCACGTCCTTACCGGCGACATCGACCATGGTCGCCTCGCCGGACTCGTCGACATGCGTCAACGCGCGTTCGTCAGTCACCACCACACCCTAGTCGTTCGACTGTCACATCATCGATACCGAAACAAGATCCTGCATGGTCACTACGACTTTTGCAAAGCCCTGCACAAAACCCTGTTCACACCGCTTAACCCACGGCCCAGACTCACAAGCTCAAGTACTTATTCGCCAGCCAACACGACACAAGCCACGTACTCAGACAGATCGCCAGCCCCAGACGCGGATTGCGTTGCAACTTTCCGCTCGGCGTCAACGTTCCCTCGCCGAGGATCGGATTACCCACGACACCGATCGTCAACCATCCGGCCAAGAACGCCACGAACGGCAGCGCGATGCAGATAACGGCTTCATCAATCAGGTCCGTCAGTTTCTCGGTGCCGGCTGCCCACGCCAGGAACATCACCTGCAGACCCAAGGCAACGACGGCGTACAGGCCGTAGATCAGGCCGTTGCGTTCATCGGCACGCCACCGCGGCAGAAACTTCGCGCGGTGCGCGAGGTAGCGCGCGTCCTGATAGTGCGTATCCGCCGACTCCACGTCCTCGGCGGCCGAGGCCACGGCCGCGTTCACGTCGTTCGGTAGCGGAGCCGGATTCGACTGTGTCGGCGGTTGCGGCAACTGGCATTGGTGAGCCAACTGTTCAAGCTGGGCGCGCTGCGTGTGCAACCGCTGCGTCAAACCGTCCAGATGCGAGTGAAGTCCTTGGACATGCCCCTGCTGCGCCGCCAAAGCGCGTTCCTGCTCCGCCCGCACACCGTCAAGGTCGCGCATAGCCGCCAAGTACTCGTTGTAGGCGGTTTGCGATTGCGTCATGGCAGGTCCTTTCGCGTGAACGGCACCAGCAGCTGCCGGCTGTTGGTGTGCCGGTCGATCAGCATTGCGCGGCCCGGGCGCGGTGCCCAGTCCGTCACCGACTGACCGAAGTGGCCCATGAGTTCGCTACCGGGAATGTTGAGCACGACCGAGCAGGATACGTCCTCACGTCCCGCGCTGCCTCCGACATCGTCCACAAAGCGACGCAGTCCGCGCCACCACCCGATGAGATGAACGCCGAAGCCCGGACCGTTGCGCAGCAACGATTTCAACGCATTACGGCCCGCCATGTCCAGGTTCGCGGCGTCCAGACCGAAACCAATCAGGTAGGCAGGATCGCCGCGGGCCACCATTTCTTCCATGACGGCGGTCATGTCGCTCAGTTGCACCATCGTCGACTGCCGGGGCGCATCCATTGCCAATTCCTGCGCCACATTCGGCTGAGCAAACGGTGCGATATACAGGCGCGCGTCCGGCTTCTGCTTGACGAGCGACAACGCCGCGGCACGGACCAGGTCAGCACCCACGGCATCGGCGCCCAAAATGGACAGATGCCGCCCGGGCGTCGCATCCAGGTACATCGACGCCGTCTGCAACCGGGCATCCACACCCCGACCCAGCAACAGTCGCGGATCCGAATCGGTCGGCGTCAACAGGTCGTAATCCTCGTTGTCCTCGATATGCGCGGCCGCGTAGCCGTAGAACACGGACGGCTCCGGCGCATCACCCCGGCGTTGCCACATGTCGTAACGCAAGCGATACAGCGCATCCGCCTCCGCATGCGCGTTCGGGAAACGGATCTTGCGATCGCGCCCGGCGACGCCGCCATCGGTGTTGATGACGGCCTCACCAGTGCTCAACGACTGCGCGGCCGTATTCGTGGTCTCCAAGACCGAAGTCGCCCCCGGCAGGGCCACACGCAGCGAGAACTGACCGAATATCGAATCACGCTTGGTGTACAGCGCCTCGATGCCCGATGTGGTCTGGCTCGCCAAGACCAGGTGAACCCCGTACGACCGCCCCTTCCGAGCAAGGTTTTCGAGGATCGCCACCGCCTGCTTCGACAGCGAATCGTTTCCCGAAAACAGCACCTGGAATTCGTCGACGATGCACACGATCCGCGGCATCGGTTCAGCCACCGACAGCTGCGAATACCGCGCGACCCCGTGACGTTTCATGACGACCGAACGCCGCGTCATCTCTTCGTCGAGCTCCCGCAGGATCGCCACCCCGTACTCGCGGTCCGATTCGACACCGACGGCGCGCGCATGCGGGATGTAGGTCGGGTCCGAAGCCTGCGGCGTGAACTCGGTGAACGAAACGCCTTCCTTGAAGTCGAGCAGATACAGGGCCAGGTCCTTCGGCGAGTACCGCGCCGCCAAGCCGTACAAGATGTCGAGCAGGAAAACGGTTTTACCGCCACCGGTACGCCCCCCGATCAGCCAGTGCGGCGTCGAGTCGTCGAAAGCGAGCTCCACAATGCCGTTCGCGTCGCGGCCGGCAATCGTGGAAACCCCGTCCGACGGGTCCTCCAGCCACAGTTCCTTCGGCGCCAAGTCGACGAAACGCAGCTGCGCGGCCGCGCGGGCACGCTGCGCGATGCGGTTCGATTCCGCCCGCAAATAGTCGTCTCCCGGCGGCTCCTCGAACCCCACCGGCGCGGCCAAACCGTTGCGTTGACCGAACGGCGCATCCGGCGGATTTCCCACCCACATCGACTGGTCGACCGTGATGTCAACGGCATTCGCCAACTCACCGACACCGCCGGCCAACAGGTATAGACGGGCCGCTGTCCCCGAATGCGCCAAAGCCTGCAGCCGGTTCAGGTTCGTCCCCGACAGTTTCGGCGCCGACGTCACCGCAAGGATCATCGTCGTGGCTTTCTCGCCGCGCAAGGAGGCCTTGACATGCTCCTCGGCCAACGCCAACGCGCGGTCGATACCGGAATTGTCCGTCGCCGGCGTCGTCATCAAACGGGCGTCGATCAACGGTTGCAATGCCGCAAACGTCGCGCCAACGGCCGCCGGGTCGATCGTGACGACCTCGACCTGCCCGCCGGGGGCGGTCGCCATCGTCTGCAGTAGGACCGAACGGAACAGGGCCGCCACGCGCGGGTCGCGCGAATCCGCGCTCAAGTTGATGTGGGCAGTGCCCAAGAAGGGAACATAGACGGGAAAATTCGCCTGATGCAGCTGCGCCTGACCGATACGGACATAACCGGGCTGGTCACGAAGTGCGGCGGCTGCCGCACTCAACCGCTGTGCAATCGCGGTCTCCGCGGCCACGCTGGCCGGATCCGGCCCAGGCGTCGCCGCGTGTTGCGCGCTGGCACGGACGGCATTGACCTTGCCCAGCGCGCTGAGATGGTGTGCGATCGCTTGGTCGAAGGTCGAGCGAAGGCCGGCCATCGGCTGTCCCCTTTCGGCTGTGGCGCACCAAATAGAGATGCTGCCACGACGATACTGGGTACGCCAGATGGCTACCGATGCGTGTGTGGCGCCGATGCGGAGGCGCTTCGGGTCTTAGACGTAACGCTCCAACATCGATACCTCGGCCAAGCGGGACAGTCCTTCACGTACCCCACGTGCCCGCGTATCGCCGACACCTTCGACGCGACGCAGGTCGTCGACGGTCGCGCCCAACAGAGTCTGTAGCGAACCGAAATGTTCCACGATGCGATCGACGACCGTCCCCGGCAGGCGCGGGACCCTACCCAACAGGCGGAAACCGCGAGGGCTGATCGGCGCGTCGAGCAACTGCGAGCCACCGACATGGCCGACGGCGCCACTGACTGCCGTCAGGTCGAGCATCTCGTTGCCGGACAGCCGGTCGAGGGCCTGGGTCGCGGCTGAGGGGTCGCCGACCATCGAGTCGGGAAGGTAGTCGCGCACGATGAGGGTGCGGTCCGCGTCGACGCCCGCCATGAGTTCGTCCAACTGCAGCGCCAGCAGGCGACCGTCGGTACCGAGCTCGATGACATAGCCTTCGACTTCGTCGGCGATGCGGCGCACCATTTCCATGCGCTGCACGACGACCATCGCGTCGCGCACAGTCACGAGGTCTTCGATCTCTAGCGCCGACAACGTCCCGGCCACCTCATCGAGGCGTGACTTATAACGCTCCAGGGTCGCCAACGCCTGGTTCGCGCGCGACAGGATCGCGGCGGATTCGTCCAAGACGTGGCGGTTGCCGTTGAGGTACAGCCCGATGATCCGCATCGATTGGCTGACGGAGATGACGGGGAAGCCGGTCTGTTTCGCCACGCGTTCGGCGGTGCGGTGGCGCGTACCGGACTCGCCGCTGCGGACCGTGGAATCCGGCATCAGGTGGACCGCGGCGCGGACGATCCGGGAACCGTCGTTCGTCAACACAACGGCTCCATCCATTTTGCACAGCTCGCGCAAGCGCGTTGCGGAGAACTCCACGTCCAAGTTGAAACCGCCGGTACATAGGCTCTCCACGAGCCGGTCACAACCCAGCACGATCAATGCACCCGTATTGCCTCGTAGAATGCGTTCCAAGCCATCCCGCAGCGCCGTGCCCGGCGCCATCAATGCCACGGTCGCACGCATCGGATCATTGCGTTCGGGCATTACCACGGTCGACTCCTTGCAAACGGCGCATGTGCGTGCCTAGTGTACGTAGTTGATTGAGCGGGAAAGACGCCGTCAAAGGCGCCGCACGACAGCGCTCGGTCGGTCACTGGAACGAACGGTGTGTGACGCATGACAAGCAAAACCGTATCGGAATGGACGGTAATGCCTCAACGCGCACCCCGTCGCGCCCTCACCCGGTTGGCCACTTATATTGCCGCCGGAGTGATCGTCACCGCCATCACGTGGCTCATGTTTTACACGGAACCGGACACGCTGATGACAGGCGAACCGAATCCGGCCGCGCAGGTGCCCACGTTCATCGCTCTTGTTTCGATCCTTTCGATCATCGTCGCCGCCGTCGTCGTGTTGCGCCGCCCGCGGTTGGCCGCGAACCATTTCGGCGTCATCGTGCGGCCCGGTGTTTTCCGGGCCCTGCTCATGCCGTGGGTCCACATCGAGGAAGTCACTGTCATCACGGTCCCCGGGCGGCGCAAGGGCGACACATATCTTCTGTTCGCCTGCGACGACTACCTGGGGCGTAGCGCTGGCGACCGGCCACGCTTTCTCGACCAGGCGATCCTGCGGGAAGCCAACCGCGCCAGCGAGGGCCGTGTCGGCAACTACGATCTCGCTGTGCGTCTCGCCGATTTCTTCAAGCCGGCCGACGCCATCATCGACCAGATCGCGGGCTTCGCACCCGAACATGTCGCCGTCTTGAATCAACTCGACGACGAAACCGGCACCAACACACCTGTGCCGGTTGATGAGTCCGCTTCGCCGGGAACCGGCCAGACCTCTCGGCCAGAAGCGCCCGCACCGCCGCCGAATCCCGCGGCGATGGGCGACGAGCCACCGGGGCCACCGCCTGCGGGGCCGCACGGTCATCCCCCCGCCGCGGGTGCCCGGCCATGGCCGCCGCCCCCTCAAGGCTCACCACCACCTCCCGGGCCCCCGATGGCGTGACGCGCGCCGTTGCGCATTCACGCGATTCAGCCGCGCGAAGCCCAATGCTGTGACGCGACCCGCAAAGCCTCACTCACTGACCCGACCTCGGTGACCGTCATATTTTTCGGTGCTTGATCGGCGCAGCCGATCGGTACGAGGGCGCGGCGGAAACCCAAGCGCGCGGCCTCGCTCAACCGGCGCGGCACGCCAGCGACACGCCGTACTGCACCGGTCAGACCGACCTCGCCGACCGCGACGATGTCGGCCGACACGGCCGCTTGCGACACCGAAGACGCAACCGCGAGGCTGATGGCGAGGTCGGCGGCCGGCTCGACGACCCGCATACCCCCCACGGTCGCGGCATAGACCTCACGGTCCAGGCATCGGATTTTCGTGCGGCGGTCCAGCACGGCCAGCGCCATACTCAGGCGTGCCGAATCCAGTCCCGACACTGTTCGCCTCGGGATCGTCCCCTCTTTCGCGCTGCCGCCGACGAGGGCCTGCACTTCGACGAGGAGCGCGCGGCGGCCCTCCATGGTCACGGTGACACAGGTACCGGGCACCGGTTCCTCACTGGATTCGGCCAGGAACAGGCCCCCCGGGTCCGTCAACGAGACGATGCCGTCTTCGGTCATGTCGAAACAACCGACTTCGTCGGCCGGCCCGAAACGGTTCTTCACTCCCCGAAGCAGACGCAGCGTCGAGTGGCGATCGCCTTCAAAATGCACGACGGTGTCGACGAGGTGTTCGAGGACGCGCGGACCGGCGATGTGGCCGTCTTTCGTGACGTGACCGACCAGGATGCAGCTGATACCGCGTTCCTTCGCGACACCGATCAGTCCCGACGCGACCGCACGGACCTGGGTGACTCCGCCGGGGACGCCATCGACGTCGGCGGTCGTCACGGTCTGGACCGAGTCCAGTATCAGCAGGCCGGGTTTGATGTCGTCGATATGGCCGAGCACGGCGGCAAGGTCGGTCTCGGCGGCCAGCATGAGATCCGGATGCAAGGCGCCGATACGGTCGGCGCGAAGCCGGACCTGCGCGGCCGATTCTTCGCCCGTGGCGACCAGCGCACGCCCGTGACCGGCAGCGACGTACCTGTGCGCCACGTCGAGCAGCAGCGTCGATTTACCGACGCCCGGCTCGCCGGCGATCAAACCGACGCCGCCGGGGATGAGGCCGCCGCCCAAAACACGGTCGAACTCGGAGATACCTGTGGGTTTGGCTTCTGCCTGTTTCGCACTGACCTGGTCGATCGGGCGCGCCGGGGCATGCGGGCGCGCCACCGTGGTCCCGGTGCGGCGTGTGGCAGGAGCCGCCGCAAGCGACTCCTCCATGGTTCCCCAGTCACCGCAGTCGGGACAGCGGCCGACCCATTTGGGGACGGAATGCCCGCAGGACGAACAGGAATAGTTGGTGCGTGTTTTAGCCACGGCCACAACGTACGCCACGACAGTGACACTGCCGGTGGGTCGCGGTGGACAGCAAACAGGGCCCGGCAGTTGCCGGACCCTGTTGGTCGAATTCAATGCGCCGGAGAAACTGTCTCCGCTGCCCCGCCCGAAGGGCGGGTGATACGGGCGATCCGACGCCGAGTCTTAGTGCTCTTCGTCGAGGTCGGCGGTATCGCGGTCGCCCGGTTCCATCGCGGTACCCATCGGGACTGTCATCGTCACTTCACCGGCTTTTTCGAAAACGAACCGTAGTTTCACGGTCGAACCGGGTTTCAGGGCCTCGCTGAGCCCGGTCAACTGCAGGTACTGTTCGCGGTCCGGCAGCAGGGCTTCGTGTGCGCCGGGAGCCAGCTCAATGCTGAGCTCCTCCTGCCCCTGTTGCGGGTCTTCGGCTTGCGATTCGTCGCCCGTGGCGCCCTCGCTGGGGTCGTCCGTGCCTTCGCTGGGGCTCTGATCGTCTGCTGGGGATTCCTCGTCCTCGGAGTTCACCAACGTCACGGATTCGGCGACATCGGCGCTCACCGATTCGAGGGTGTCGGCGGACGTCCCGTTGTTGAATACGAAGACCTCGAGGGGAGCGTCGCCGTCTTCCGGGTATCCCTCAAGATCGCGGTAGTGCACGACCACGTCGCGGACAGCGATGTTGATGTCGTCTTCGACGATCGACGCGTTCGTTCCGTCGACCGGTGGCACTTGGGTGTCGGTTTGCGTGACTTGTCCTGCGCTGCAGCCACTCAAGCCGACAACCGCCGCCGCGGCTGCGCCCACAGCCAGACGGGACAACAACTTCGCAGACTTCATGGTTGGCACCGGGATCGTCCTCTCCTCAGGCAGGCATACGTCCGCGAGACTAAACGTCGTCTCGAACGCGTCACGCACGACCTATCAATCGTCTCAAGCAGGTTAACGGTTGTCGCCATCCATGCAGGCACCACCGCCTCGTTGTGGAGCTTGCGAAGCATCGTCGCGAACGAACGGGTCGGGTAGCCGCTTAGGCGCTTTCCAGGAACGCAATCACGGCAGCAACGCCGTCGGGGCTACGCACCCCTGTTTGCAGCCGTGAATGGCCGAATATGCCTCGGTTTGCGTCTGCCCGCTCGGGTTGGAGTCCTGCGGCTCCGATGTGGATGTCTGCGATACGGAGCTGGGGGAACCGGACGGTGACGGCTCGGTGTTGCCCGCCCCCGCCAACCACGGCACCAGGAACAGGCTCAACAACGTGGCGGTGACTATCGCCACCAGAATCAGGTACGGAAGCCTACGGTCCAGTCGCGCGTGACGCGATTCACTACGCAGTTGTGCGCGGACTTCCTCCGCAACGTCGTCCAATTCGGAGATATCGTCCGGGATGACGATCCGTCCCCAACTTTCAGGCAGGCCCGACACGCCGTTGTCGTCAGGTCGTTTCGACATATCCACTGCCCGCCTCACGATCGAATTCGGTTGCGCCGACAGCATTTCGGCGGCCGATAAGCGGTTAATAGCCACACTCTCAGCGTGACAGGTACGTGACATAAATGCCATAGTTGGCAAGCGCGTACATCCTGCCGGTATCCTGGATAGAGGTCGCGATCTCACGGGAGCAACTGACCACAGTGTCACTACGAACCGTGCGCCCATCGTTATTGGCAGACAGAGCGTTTGCTCACACAAGCTTTGACCTGCATATTCGCAGCCCTGCGGACCGTCGGCCCAGCACAAGACCGTGTTACCCTTGACACAGCGAAAGGGGTTTCGATCCTATGAGTTTTAGTGTCGGCGAGACCGTTGTTTACCCCCATCACGGGGCCGCACTTATCGAAGCAGTTGAGAAACGCACCATCAAAGGCGTGGAACAGGAATACCTTGTTTTGCGCGTAGAGCAGGGCGACCTGACAGTGCGTGTACCGGCTACCAATGTCGAGCTCGTTGGCGTCCGCGAAGTCGTGGGTGCCGAAGGCCTGACTGAGGTTTTCGATGTATTGCGAGCACCTCACACTGAGGAACCAACGAACTGGTCTCGGAGGTACAAGGCCAACCTAGAGAAGCTGGCGTCCGGCAATCCCCTCAAGGTGGCCGAAGTCGTCCGCGACCTATGGCGCCGCGACCGCGAACGCGGTCTATCGGCCGGGGAAAAGCGCATGCTCACGAAGGCACGCGACATCCTCGTCGGCGAGGTCGCACTCGCCGAAGCCAGCACGAAAGATGACGCGGAAGTCCTGCTCGACAAAGTTCTGGCGGAAGCTTAAGCGCTGTTGATTCCGGGGGGTTGGGATGTATCCCCAGCCCCCGGTTTTTGTGTCTGCAGATAGGCTCGCGGCGTGGTTATCCCATTCGTCGGCATCGGTACGGACACGCACAGATTTGACGCCGCCCGCACATGCTGGGTGGCCGGACTCATGTGGCCGGACGTCCCCGGGCTAGCGGGCCACTCTGACGGAGATGTCGCCTGCCACGCAGCCGCCGACGCGCTCCTGTCGGCCGCCGACCTCGGTGACCTCGGAAGCAATTTCGGTACGTCCCGCCCCGAATGGGCCGACGCACGTGGCGTCTCTCTTCTTGAAGAAACCGCTCGGCTGGTGAGCGAAGCCGGTTACACGGTGGGAAATGTGGCCGTCCAGGTCGTTGGCAACGCGCCAAAGATCGGGACGCGACGGCATGAGGCGCAAACGGTCATGTCGAAAGCCACGGGCGCGCCCGTACGTATCTCGGCGACCACCACCGACGGCCTCGGTTTCACGGGCAGCGGCCACGGCTTGTCGGCCGTAGCGACCGCCTTGGTGTACCCGCAGTCGATGGGTTCTTAAACGTTCGCGCCCGCGGACGACGCGCGATCGGGCGCTACCCTTCAAAGCGTGGATTCCCCGTACGACAACATCGGCGACGCGGCGACATTTGTGGCACGCGCAGAACTGATGTTCGACCTGGAACGTTACGACGAGGCCCGCGACGAGCTCGGCGGCGCGCTGTCGCTTGACCCCGCCAACGTGGAAGCTCTCACACTGTTGGCGATCGTGGAACTGCAGGTCGAAAACTACGATGAGGCGTTGACTGCCGCCAGTTCTGCTCTCGACGCCGAACCCACTCACGAACGCGCCGTACTGGCGCGTGCCCACGCCCTGGCGCTACTTCACCGTACGAACGAGGCCTTGGATGCCGCCGATTCTCTACAGCAGTGGTACCCGGACTCGTGGTGGTACAACATGCATTACGCCCTCATCGTGCGCGAAGCGCGTAACGGCCAAGACGCTTTGGACGCCGCCTGGGCGGCCGTACGGTTGGCGCCGGAGGAAGCACGCGCGCACCTGACATTGGCGGTCGTTGCCGCGACGTTGGGACTCGACGACCTCGCCAACCGCGCCTTGTCGGCGGCGGCCAGGTTCGACCCGAACATCGACGCGACGCTCGAAGGCGAGCTCGGACCGACTTTGCTGCGTTACGGTCCCGATGCGTCGCACGCACGCCCCCGACCACAGTCGACGAGCAACGACGCCCCTCGGCGGCCATCACGCAGCGCGAAACCGCTGCCCGACGGATTCGACCGGTTGCTGCGGGCCGCCGCCGCGATCGGAATCGCCTTGCCGATGCTGGTGGTGTGCGCTTCGCAAGGAGAATCGGCCGTGATGCGCACTATCGCCGCGCTCGGTTCGATCGGCGCCGGGGTCGGGCTGTTCATTTACGCCCGGCGTCTGCCCAAGCACGTGTGGGACGAGACCCGCACCCGCATCGACGAGGACAAGCTGTTCGGTTTGATGCTTGTCGTGGCCGCCGCGAGCCCCGTCTTGACGATGCTTTACGCGGTATCGGGTTTGCTCTACGCGTTGGGGATCGCCACCTTGACCGGCATGGCGACGCTCGGGCTGTTGGTCATGCGCACCCGCGCATGACAATTAATTGAACTGGTTGCATTCGTCGATGAAGCTGTCGATCGCGTCTCGCACCTTCGCCTGGTCGGTTTGCGCACCCTCGGCGACATCACCGTTGATCCCGGCGTTGATGGTTTCAGCCTGATCCGCGATCTCCATGGCGGATTCTTTTGTCTTCGCGTTGCTGATGTCTTCGGCTTCCTTACGGAGCTGATCGGTGCTCTTCTGCAACGTTTCCTGGTCGCCGGTGAGGTTGGTGGCTACCTCCTCCATCGTCGGCACCACCGATACGCAGTCGGCGGCGTCGGTGACCGCGCCACAGGCCGACAAGGTAGAAATCGCCATTGCGGCGCCGACGACCGCCGGGTAAAGGCGACGAGAATGCAGCTTCATGGAAGACCCTTCATGCAAAACCGGATACGTTCCCAGAGTACAGGCGGACTTCGCATGCGGCCCAACGAGAACAGGCGCGTCTAGACGGCCATGTCCACAAAACGCGACAGGTGCAGCTGCGCCGCCACCGTGATCGTGTCCGTCGCGCCGTTACGGTGTTTGGCGACGATGAAGTCCGCCTCCCCCGCCCGGGGTGATTCCTTGTCGTAATAGTCGTCGCGATGCAGCAGCAAGACAACGTCGGCGTCTTGTTCCAAGCTTCCTGATTCACGCAGGTCGGACAGTTGCGGACGCTTATCGGTGCGCTGCTCGGGTCCACGGTTCAGCTGCGCAACAGCGATGACCGGGCATTCGACTTCCTTAGCCAGCAGCTTCATTCCCCGCGACATCTCCGAAACCTCCTGTTGCCGGCTTTCGACGCGTTTCGGCGAACTCATCAGCTGGAGATAGTCGACGACGATGAGCTTCAAATTATGGCGTTGTTTCAGCCTTCGCGCCTTCGCACGGATCTCCATCAGCGTCATTGACGGCGTGTCATCGACGAACAGCGGCGCCTCCGAGACCTCACCCATGCGTTGCGCCAACCGGGTCCAGTCATCGTCGGACAGGTTCCCCGAACGCAAAACATGTAGTGGGACCCGCGTCTCCGCGGACAAGACGCGCATGACGATCTCGACCTTGCTCATCTCGAGCGAGAACATCGCCGCCGACTGCTGATGATGCAGCGCCGCGTGCCGGATGAAGTCCATGGCTGCAGTCGACTTACCGGCACCGGGGCGACCAGCGACAATGATCAACTGGCCCGGCTGCAAACCGTTCAACAGGCGATCGAGATCCGCAAAACCCGTCGGAACCCCTGTCATAGCGCCGCCGGATTCACCGACCGCCTCAATCTCGTCCAAGGTGGGTTGCAACAGGTCCGACAGGACCGCGAAGTCTTCGCTGACTCGACGTTCTGTCACGTCATACACGGCCTGCTGGGCCATGTCGACCAGGTCGTCGACGTCGCGACCGGTCCCCGCCGCCGTGCCGTAGCCCAACTGCACGACCCGTGTTCCCGCCTCGATCAACCGCCGCAGCACCGCCCGTTCCGAAACGATGCGCGCGTAATAGGAGGCGTTGGCTGCGGTCGGCACCGACGAGATCAAGGTGTGCAGATACGGGGCTCCACCGACGCGGGCCAGGTCTTGAGTGTCGTTGAGGGCCGCCGCGACCGTGATCGCATCAGCCGGTTCGCCTCGGGCGTACTTATCGCAGATCGCGTCGAAAATCGTGGCATGCGCGGGCTTATAGAAATCAACCGTGTTCAGGATCTCGACGACGTCGGCGATGGCGTCTTTCGACAGCAGCATTCCGCCCAAGGCGCACTGCTCGGCCATGACATCTTGCGGCGGGGTGCGCTCGAACTCTTCCGGTTCCGGCGGCTCTTGAGCGTAATCGGACACCGGTTGCCGTGCGACCGGTGGTCTGTGCGAAAAATCGTGTTCCGTCATACGCCGCCCCGCTTCGTCATGTCTTTCTTAGCAGTCACCTCCGACACTCACAGCCGGCCCATCCGACTCTATGGCCCCGGGCATTCCCGAAACAAACACCCCTGTGGAAAACCTGTGGAAAACCTGTGGATAACTAGGGGCCTGCCTGTGGATAAACCTGTGGAAGCCCTGTGCGTATCTTTGGGGATACCGAACCAAATGCGTTCTCATCTGGGGATACGTTATCCACAGCCTGTGGACGAAACTTATTGGCGATCATCCGTGCGGTGGCGTCGTCACGGCATGCTCGACCGGACAGCCGATACAAAAACGGACCAAGACGGGCAGACTGGGTAACTGTGGAACGGTCACGCAACGAGGAGACAGTCGAGGTCGAACACCGCGTCGACGGCACCGGCGAACGTGCTTACGCCCCCACGCTGCTGGCCACCGCCGCCTGGTTCTCGATACCGCTGATCCTGTACGTGGCGTGGACCCTGTTCTTCGCGTCAAACAAATGCGCAGACGGATCCACCTGCAGTTCGATCGAGCAGATCTCCCAAGGCGTCTCGGCGGCGATGCCCTGGGCCTTTCCTTCTCTCGCACTCAGCCTGCTCATGTCCGTCCTGCTACGGTTGCCGGCGGTCGGTTGGCGCTCGAGCGCGACGGGCGCGGCCTCGACCATCCTCGGTTGCGGCCTCACCACGGTCATTTTGATGTCGTTCGGCTACGACATCGGTTAGCCACGAAAAAGCCGTGGCCAACGGTTCCCCATTGACCACGGCCGACGTCGTCGACGCTTTACTTCTTGGCGCCTACAACCTCAACGCGGAAGGTGGCTTCCACCTCGTCGTGCAGCTTGATCGACACCTCGTAGGTACCGACAGCTTTGATGTGCCCGGGGAGCTCAAGGCGACGCTTGTCGAGCTTCGGGCCCCCTGCGGCGGCGACCGCTTCGGCGATGTCCGCGGGAGTTACCGAACCGAACAACCGACCACCGGAACCAGTCGGCGCCGTGACCTTGGGCTTCACGGACCGAAGCTGTTCGCGGATCTGTTCGGCTTCGTTCGCGTCCCGGATATCGCGAGACTCGCGGGCGCGTTTGATCGCCTCGACCTGCTTCTGTCCGCCCTTCGTCCACGGCATGGCGAAGCCCTGCGGAACGAGGTAATTGCGGCCGTAACCGGGCCGGACCTCAACGATGTCGCCGGCGGAGCCGAGACGGGACACTTCCTGCTTCAGGATGACCTTCATGTCTGGCTACCTCCCTTACCGCGACTGGTTGGTGTAAGGCAGCAAAGCCATCTCACGGGCGTTCTTGACGGCCCGAGCGATCTGACGCTGCTGCTGCGAGGTGACACCGGTAACCCGACGCGCGCGGATCTTGCCACGGTCGGAGATGAACTTCCGCAAAAGCGCGGTGTCTTTGAAGTCGATGTAGGTAATGCCCTCTTTGTCGAGGGGATTCGACTTCTTCTTTGGCTTGCGTAGTGGCGCAGCCTTAGCCATTTGTCTTGCCTTTCCATACGAACGAGAGCCCCGTAGGCTCCACAAGAGAGCTTAGAATGGTGGTTCGTCGTCGAATCCACCACGCGCTGCCGGTTGCCCGGCGGGAGTGGCCGTGGCCCAGGGGTCGTCCGGCGCCGAACCACCGGAGCGCGCACCACCGCCTCGAGACACCTTCTGCACCTTCGCGGTCGCATACTTCAACGACGGACCGACTTCGTCCGCCTCCATCTCGACGACTGTGCGCTTCTCGCCTTCGCGGGTCTCGTAAGACCGCTGACGCAGCCGACCCTGCACAACCACGCGGGTACCGCGCGACAAGGTCTCGGCAACGTTTTCAGCGAGCTGGCGCCACGCGTTGCAGTTCAGAAACAACGCTTCGCCATCGCGCCATTCGCCGGATGCTTTATCGAAGGTTCGCGGAGTCGAAGCGACCCGAAACTTCGCTACGGCCGCCCCCGACGGGGTGTAACGCAGCTCTGGGTCATCGGTGAGGTTGCCGATAACCGTGATGACGGTTTCTCCTGCCATGACCTTTACTCCTACGTATTAGCGCAGTTCCGGCCGAAGGACCTTTGTACGCATGATTGATTCGTTCAGGCGCAGCTGACGCTCCAACTCGGCTACAGGCGCAGGTTCCGACTGCAGGTCGATGACGGCGTACGTGCCTTCGCTCTTCTTGTTGATCTCGTATGCCAGGCGACGACGGCCCCACACATCGAGCTTCTCGACAGTTCCGCCTTCAGACGTAATGACCTTCAAGTACGACTCCAATGACGGAGTGACTTGACGCTCTTCCAGGTCGGGGTCGATGATCACCATGACTTCATAGTGACGCAAGACTTCTCCACCTCCTCTGGTCTTCAACGGCCGCGGAATCTCCGCGGCAGGAGGGTCTTACGCTGTCCCCCACATCATCTAGATCGTGGGCAACCTGCCAAGACTACCTGGCAGACGGTGTCGACATCGTGTAGGGGCAGCGTCCAACAGCTGCGATAACCGAAGTATTCGTCACGGGTACGACATCCGCCACGCACGCGGAAAGGGCAGCCGCACACTGATGTGCGACCGCCCTTTGCGTTGCATAACCCCCTGTGTCCCGCGCCCCACAAGATGCGGGAATCAAGCCCGGGGATTAGGACATGGATGCAGCCGATCCGCCGTCGCTCATGGCACCGGAGACACCGAGCACGGCGATCGAGTTGCCGCTGACATCGATCGGGACCTGGATCGGCGCCTGAACCTGGGTGCCGTTGAGCAGGCCGTTGTTGCCGGCCGAGGTCATGTCGGAGCCGGTGGCGGTCATGTCGGCGTCGGCGGACGCCGTGTCGGCGTTCGCGTTTTCGGCCGGGGCCGGGGCCTGGTCCTGAGCCAGCCCATCGGTCGGCAGCGCGCCGGTAGCCTGGTCCAGCGTCTGGTTGACGCCTTCCGAGACACCGGTCGTGACGCCGGACGTGGTCTGAGAGAGACCTGACTCTTCGGCGGCGGTGCCGTCCGACATCTGCGCGGCCGATCCGCCGTCGCAGGTGGCGCCGGACACGCCGAGTATGGCGATCGAGTTGCCGCACACGTTGATCGGAGCCTGGATCGGCAGCTGGGCCTGGGTGCCGTTGAGCAGGCCGTTGTTGCCGGCCGAGGTCATGTCGCCGGCTTCGGTGGTCGACGATTCAGTCGAGCTCATCTGCGCAGCGGAACCGCCGTCGCAGCCAGCGCCCGAAACACCCAGCACGCCAACGGAGTTGCCGCACACGTCGATCGGAGCCTGGATCGGCGCCTGAGCCTGGGTGCCATTGGCCAGGCCGTTGTTGCCGGCCGAGGTCATGTCGCCAGTGTTGGCGGCTTCCATCTGCGCGGCGGAACCGCCGTCGCAGCCAGCACCCGAAACACCCAGCACGGCAACCGAGTTGCCACACAGGTTGATCGGAGCCTGGATCGGCGCCAAGACCTGCGAACCGTTACCGAGACCGTTGTTACCAACCGACGTCATGTCATCGGCGT
>DXIM01000173.1 GCA_019112895.1 Candidatus Stackebrandtia faecavium | reverse complement strand
CCCCCTTCGCGACTTGGCCGATCCCCCCTGAGATCTTCGATCGAATCTTCGAGATGAAACAACGGCCGAGACAGCTGATCCAATCGGTGGAACAGTATGTTCGACGCTGCCTGGAGTCCAACTCACTGATCCCATTGACCGACCTGCGGGATCTGTTGGTGACAGAGACAGAGCCGTCGGTGGTGACCAATCCGGCAACCGACAAAACGCAAGCTCGCTATCTCGAATTGCGGCGCTCGGTGTCCCTCGACCACTTCAAAGAAACTCGCGCTGAGAAAGACCTCGGCAGCGTATTGAATTCCGCCGTGCGCGGTTTGGTCGTGGAAGCCGAGCTCGGTGAAGACTACCGGGTCCGCGACTCGGGCAGGGGCGCGGAAGTCGCCTCCGCCCACTGTGAGATAACCACAGCCACCGGATCGACTATCTATCTGCGTGGGATCAACACCGTCAAAGCTTCGGCGATCGGATCTCGCATCGACAAGGCGTGTGAGGTCGCCAACGCCAACCCCCACGGCGACTCCCATCCACTGGTAATCGCCACGAATCCGTGGAATCACACGCCCCGCGTTGATCAGGCGATCACGACTTTGAACGATGCGGGTGGGTGGCTCGTGAACCTGAACGATGATGACCTCCGCACTCTGCGGGCCGTTCACAAGCTGATCGAGTCCGAAGGTCTTGACATGGTCGCCGAGTGGTTGCAATCCCGACAGGTATTGAGCGCCACCGGCATCGGCGTCGAACTTCTCAAGGTGCTTAACCGCAGAGGTCAGACGCCACCGCCCGCGACACAATCCGAACCTCAATCACCGGCTATGGAGAAACCCGGGCAGCATGCACAGCTGCCGGCCACCGCAACACACGCCCCGTTGCCTGGACCTACCACCACGAGCGAAGTACCAAGTCCGAGGCCGCAGTCCACTGCTATACCGTTGGGCTTGAACGAAAACGGCAACATCGTCGATCTGAATCCGTCGTCACTGTGCAAACACGTGTCGATCTTCGCTGGTTCCGGCTCAGGCAAGACCGTCCTTATTCGACGTATGATCGAGGAGTGCGCCCTACGAGGAATCAGCACGATCGCCCTGGACCCCAACAACGACCTCGCCCGACTCGGTGAAGCGCCACCCGAACCGGCCGCGACGTGGTGGCCCGGTGACGCTGAACGCTCCCGCGAATACTTGGACGCCACCGATGTCGTGGTATGGACACCGGGTGTCGGGAAAGGAAACCCGCTGAGTCTGCAACCGCTCCCCGACTTCACTGCAGTCCGCGACGATCCGGACGAGTTGCGCCTGGCAGTCGAGACGACGGTTGCTTCGTTGGCACCCCGAGCCCGTATCGACGATGAGAGCCACGTAGCGGACGGACGTCGCGCCGTACTACGAGAGACGTTGTTGTGTTTCGCTCGCCGCGGTGGTGGAAGCTTCGACCAACTC
The DNA here is from genome assembly GCA_019112895.1 of Candidatus Stackebrandtia faecavium. Lineage (GTDB taxonomy): Bacteria > Actinomycetota > Actinomycetes > Mycobacteriales > Micromonosporaceae > Stackebrandtia > Stackebrandtia faecavium. Next base: position 6,304 of record DXIM01000173.1, on the reverse strand, counting down.
CTCGAGCTGCTCCAAGACCCGCCCGAGGAAGTGCAGTTCCTGCCCGGCGCCGCCAAACACGCCGATTATGTGGCCTCCGGATTGTCATACGCCCGATCTAACGACCCATTGTTCGACGCCAAAGGCACCAGCCTCGACCCGGCCCGGTTGTTGACACCAAAAGACGGATATCGCGCGCGAGTCTCGGTCATCAACCTGGCGGGCATTCCCGACGAAAACCGATCAGCGTTCATCAACCGGCTCCAGATGGCCCTGTTCTCGTGGATCAAACGTCATCCTGCCCGCGACAAGCCACTGAGCGGTTTGTTCATCATGGACGAGGCCCAGACATTCATCCCATCCGCGAAAACGACCCCATGCACCGAAAGCACCCGCAACCTCGCCTCCCAGGCCCGAAAGTACGGTCTTGGCCTGGTGTACGCCACCCAGGCTCCACGTGGGATCGACAGTCGGATCACCGGAAACACCGCCAGCCATGTGTATGGGCGGGTAACCGTCCCTGCCCACGTCGGCACGATCAAGGAGATGGCACGGGCCCGCGGTGAGGAACCGCCACGGGTTGCGAGCCTGACCACCGGACGATTCTTCGCATCATTGGAGGGGCAACCGCTCACCGAAATCACCGTGCCGATGTGCTTGAGTCATCACGGATCACCTCTGGAGGAACCGGAGATCGCCGAGCGAGCCAGAGCGAGCAGGTGACGGGCTTCTATGGACTCCGTGGTTCGACAGTTGATGATGGAGTTCTCGCTGCGACGAGAACTGGGCAAACTAGCAGAGCCGCAACAGTTCGAGGTTTTTGTCGCGCATTGCGTCCTCAGTCAACACACATATTCCGACTTCAAAGCCGAAGATTTCTGTACGGGAGGCTCCCACGACGGCGGGATCGACGGATACGCAATCGTGCTGAACAATCAGCTATACCGGCATCCCGAAGACCTGGAACGTCAACTGGCTACCATGACCGATGCCAGTCCTACGGTCGTGATTACACAGGCGAAGACATCAGCCAAAATGGAACGATCAGTCGTCGCGGATCTGCGAGTCCGGACAGAGGCCATCCTACGCACCGAGGAGATCCTGCTCAACGCTTCAAATATCGAACCGTTGCGGGAATGCCTACGGGTGATGCAGGATAAATCCGAGTGCCTCAGTGACGAAGGCGCACGGCTGGCGGTGGTGTACGCCAATACTTCGCAAGCCGCAAACGCTGAAATCTTGCACGAAGCTGAACGTGCAGCCGAAGCACTTTCGGGCACCGGAATCATTGGCGAGGCGGTATTTCAGTGCCTCGGCCGAGACGAGCTTCGCCGATTGTCCGACCAGGCCCAGTGGTCAGCGAAGGCGAAACTGACGTTTTCGACGCAGTATGAAGCTCCTGCCGCCTCCGGGGTCACCAAGGCATTCAACGGCATGGTTCCGGCTCAGGCATTGGTAACTGCACTGTCCGATGATGACAATGTTCTGGATCATCGACTGTTCGCCGAGAACATTCGGGAGTTTCAGCCCGAGGAGACTGTCAACGACGAGATTCGTGAAACTCTGAAAGACCCGCAGCGACGGCTTCGCTTCGGAATCCTCAATAAGGGCGTCACCATCGTCGCGCGGCGGCTGCAGGTCCGGCCCGGTACGCCCGCGGTCATGTGGGATTTCCAGGTCGTGGACGGTTGTCAGACCTGTCATGTTCTTTCCGAATCGTGGAACCGACTCGGTGACGTGTCGGTGAAAGTCCAGTTGCTCGAATGCGAGGATGACGACATCATCGATGAGATCGTCACCGCGACCAATCGACAGACGGTAATCCCCAAGGTTTACTTCCGCAATCGCGACAACCTGATCCGACGCCTTGAGATCTATTACCGGCACCAGGAGGGCACGGGGCGCACGTTGCGGTTCGCGCGCCGTCCCAGTCCGGGCACCGGTGGCCTACGAAACGGAGTCGTCGGAATGAGCGAACAACTGCGCGCCTACATCGCAATGTTCGGGCCGAAACCACCGTCGAATGGTCATCGCGACCTGGACAACAAGTTCCGTACGCTGTTCAAGCACGCCACCGTCGAAGAATTCTACGCCGCGGCAGCGGCTCTATACCGATGGGATTGGTTGGTCCACAATCGGCGAGTCGCCAAACGGTACCGGCCACTGGGCTATCAGGCTGTCGCCGTGTTGGGTGTCGTGTACGGCGTTCGTCCCCTCAATGGGTCAGACAAGGCAAAACGCCGACGGCTGGAGCAACTCGAGAAGGTGACCTGGTCCGATGGTGGCTGGGACCAAATGGCAATCGAGATTCAGCAGGTATTGGATGACGCCTTGATCACCTACGGCTCCGATGAGCCGAAAACCGCCGCTGCCTCGCTCAAGTTCGGCGAGACAGTACTGACACACGCCAAACAACTTCCTTTGCGTTGATCACTCCCGAGCCTGAGGCGACCAGTGATCCTGCTGGCAGTCGCGTCGACGCGAGTGACGGCGCTGCCCATCTATTTGGCTAAGAAGCAACAGTGAGGCTTTCTCATCCTGTTTGTTCGTAGGTGTTGAGGACGGTGATGGCGCGGGTGATGTTGGTGGCGCGGTGGGTGGAGCAGCGGAGTTTGTGCAGGATGTGCCATTTCTTGAGTTGCGCGAAGGCGCGTTCGCCGGGTGCGCGTAGCTTCGCGTGGCGCCGGTTGTGGGTTTTCTTCGGACCGGTTTTGTTCCGTCCTTTATAGGGAGTCAGTACGGTATCAGGGTCCAGTCCGTGGTATCCCTTGTCGCCCAACGCGACCAGACCCGCCGCGCGCAGATGGTGGCCGATCAGCCAGATGCGGGCGGCGGCGGTGTCATGTATCGCGCCACGCATGCCAGGCGATATCCACAACAGGCCACCGTGTGGGTCGGTGATGGCTTGCATGTTCACCCCATGACACCGGTGTTTACCCGAATAGTAGGGCCGGTCGTCGGCGAGGCGGTCGGTACGGATGACAGTGCCGTCGACGATCACGTACACCGCGCCGGCACGCTTCGCGCGTCGCAACGCCACCGGCAAACTGGTGGCCTTGGCGGCCAACAGGTCGATCGTTTCGTGGACCCTGCGCGCGGCGGTGGCCGTGGAGATCCCGAAACCAGCCGCCAAAGACGCGTAGGTTTCGCCTTTATGCAGGTACGCCAGGGTAAGAAGCGCTTGCCGACCTGGACTCAACACTCGCCACCGCGACCCGATCGACCGGCGCCGCCCACGAACGACACCAGCAACGCGATTCAGGGTCGACGACGACAACGGCAGACTGGCCTGGTAAAACAACACTCGAAAGCTCCTGAAAGACAACGACTTCGACACTCGCTGTTCTACCAGGAGCTTTCGTCATGCCTACCGGCCACACCAGACCCACAGCCACTAACCATCACACCCGTTGCACCCCAACACAACCCCACCACGATGAAAAAGGCTCATTGCACCCCTGCGCGTGTGTAATACCAGAACTCCATTACACACCGGTTACACAAGTGGACCGTTTGGTCACTTATATAAAGAGGTCCATACGTGACTCTCCAATGGACGGGGTTTGTATGTTGCCATCACCGACATGCGCGAATTCCTCGACAGTGGCTATTGACTTAAACATTAATTAAGGACGAGGAGAGACAACGGAGACTGAAATTACACGATTACGTAGGGTTCGCGTTATCGGATTTCAGGGCGTATCGCGTGGGTTTGGTCTGGTGTCTGGTCCCACCACCATGGCAGTGGAGTGGGACGCCATGATGGATCCGGGATGAAGTCGCACAAGGTGCCGTCAAATGGGAACCTTCCCGCTTGGGCACACATGATGACGCGCTCGCCTTCGGCACGGATCGCCGCGGCCTCCTCGGCGCCCCAATAGCCGGGGCGGCCGGTGAACTCGGTGAACTCGTCCTCGTCCTTCCATGTCCAGGCGCGGTCAGGCTCGATCCATATATCAAGCGCCTGATCGACACAGTCGCGGCCACCCGGCCAGCGCCTTCCGACGGTTTCAAGGTTGACGTACCAACGTTTGAAGTTTCCATTGTCGTCGAAGAACCACCACACCGAATGAGCAGCACCAGGCGGAGACAACATCAACGTCCCGGGACTACGCCACACTGCCGGCCGGTGCATGGTCGGTTCAAATAGATTCGCATTACAGGATACGTATCCAGTTGGCTCATCACCCAAGACCGTGCGCGCCGTCGTTGCCGACCCCGGGCTCACCCAGGTCAACAGACCACGTTCATCATCGGACACCACCCGAACCGCAAACACAGCCCCGATCCGGCCATCCAAAAAGGTATAACGTCGGACAATCGTATCCCCGGGGGAAAAATACACACGTAAACGATACAGGCCACCTGCAGCGAAATAATGACTGCATTGTGGGTGGACGTGGGGCAGCGTCTGTGGGTTATCGACTGCGATGTCAAAATCGAGGGTTTGCGGGCAGCTTCGAAAGCGTGGAGTTGACAACAGGGGACACGACGATGGCTGGCATGAACGCGCATCACGGTTAGAACGACCGCGGAACAGTAACGAAGCACGGTTACACGCCTCTCCCACCCCGTGGTTACTTGACACCGACCCCGACCGCACACCCCACATCGACCACGACGTCAGCGATACACTCGCACCACTACACCACCACCTCCACCACACCACCCACAACACCCACAACACAAAAAACCCCGCCCCGAAAAACTCGGAACAGGGTTCTATTAACACCAAAATGGTGGACCTACTGGCCACTTACTACAACACAAAACCGCAGGTAGACAAAGCAATAGCCGCCATCAATCTCCCTGCAGACCTGGTCAAAGACTCCACCGAGCCCACCTGGACTCGAGCCCCCACCACATTCAACCAGCTACACCCCCACCACCAATGCGCAAACGACAGCAGCCGAACCGGCCAGACCAACCACGTACACGGTATGAACGCGCACCACGGTTAGCTGGGCCTCGAGAAGAAACCAATACCGGTTACACGCCTCTCCTACCCAGCCATTACACGCCTCAAGTAGCTGCCGTCGGTGTAGCTGCGCGGGCCTGCTTGTGTTCGGCGGTCGCTTGTTTACGGCGTCGCTCGTCGGCGGCAATCCTGTCCTGTACAGCTGCGGCTATCGCGGCCGCTTCGCGCCGCAGACCCGCCAGGTCCGTCAAGGCTTCGCGCGAAAACACCTCGTCTAGGTCCCAGGTGATCACTGCTGCCTGCCGAGGAAGCACCACACCCACCGAGTCGATCTCGAAGGTGTCGTCTGCGTCCAACAGGTAATACGCGGCCAGCTGACGCAGCCACTGTCGGCAATCCTCAGGTGGAGCCACGACAGTCTTGACATCGAGCAGTGTGCGGCCGCAGACGAGATCAGCCACACCGAAGCCATTGGCCAGCTCGATTCCCGCCTGGGCTGGCCCCAAGGTGGCCAACCGTTCACGCAGATGCGCGCGGTACACCTGCCACACGAGATCGGCGTCGCGCTCGTTGACCGCGTACCAGTCGAGTGGTTCAGTCTCAAGCCGTCCCTGCATTATTTGCCGCATGTGTTCCCGAGAAAAGTTGCGGCGCCTGATTAGAGTCTGGTACTGGCACAAGAAGTTAGCCACCTGAATAAGTACACCCGTCTGCTCCTCATCCGGTCCAGTCCAGGCCGGCACTTTCTGCCAGGAGTCCCAGCCAGCATCAGCACCGTCACATCCGGGTACGAAACCTGCCGCACGCACCAATCCCGCTGCAAGATGTCTAGGTAGACCGTCCACCATAAACTCATACGGAACTCGTTGCGACAGATCGAAACCGATTGCGTATTCGACTGTGAGCCCAAGTTCCTCGTCCCCGTACTCAAGGTCATCGACCTTGATGCACTGCGCGACACGATCGGCATAGGAACGTTGGCACTGCGCCACGCTCAAATGCTCATCCACCAACGCGCCAAAGCCATCGCCAAACATCAACGATCGCGTAACCGACACCATAGCTCCTCTACGACGATTCCCACTCCTAGCGATGCCGCCCCCCTTTCGCCAGGAAATAGGCGGTCAGATCGCGTCTTGTCACCACCGTAGACACACTCGACCCTTGCCCACAATGTCCGAAGCACGAAGAGATTGGTAACTATTGGTAACTACCGCAAACTCTAGAAACCCCTCTCCCTGACTCCGCAATTCAGTCCACTATGCATCTATACACAGCCGCCATCATGATTACTCAATGACCGGAAGTCGTAGGCGACCCATAGCGTGTGTTGCGGCGCGGAATTTCTACGCAGTGCCGTGCACGAGCACGGCGCGGTTTGAGGGGGTTCGAGTGCGGACCAGTTTG
>DXIM01000172.1 GCA_019112895.1 Candidatus Stackebrandtia faecavium | reverse complement strand
TTCGCAACACTTTAGACTTGAAATATATGGTTTCGCTGATCACGCCAATGATCAGAATCATTGGCGCTCAACACGAATGGTCGCCGTCCGCGTCGACGCCATAACTGCTCCAAGTTTGCTATTCGCTTCGGATTTGAAATCACTACATGTCAGTAACTTGATGGAGATGTGTGTGTCTAAAGCTTTGAGGACGGTTGGCGCGCGCCGAATATCGCGACCCGGCCTATCCACAATGGCGGAAGCGGCTCTCGCGCCGACGGCTCTCACGCATGTGACGACAAAACCGTTGAACAGGCATTCCCATGGCACGACGTCCGGCTCATGGTCCCGGCCGAAAGCGGCTGGGACATGACCGCATCTTCGCGACGCGAACCGCGATCGCGGCAAAGCTCAATCAAAACCGGCACGTGCGCAAACACGCCGCATTTCCGGCCGCACCCGTCACGTCAGCCCAACTGAACGAAGCGGCTCGCAACGTGGTCCGGCAGGCGCAGCGCCATGAACCAAAAACGCAGTACATCCGCCTAGCACTGGCGTTATCGTCCACACCATGGTGGAAGCGTCGAAGTTTACGCCCGATGTCGAACGCACGCTCGATCGCGAGGAAGAACTGACACGGGAAATCCTCGCCCAGATGGCTGCGTCGCAACAAAGCGCGGCCGAGAAACATCGGCACGCCCACCGCGACGCGCACGCCAAAAGCCACGCGGTCCTGAAAGCCACCTTGACGGTCCATGCCGACCTCCCGTCTGAGCTGGCGCAAGGAATATTCAGCCGGCCCGGCAGCTACGACGCGGTGGTTCGCATGTCCTCGTCTCCAGGCGACATACATCCCGACCGCACCCCTGCGCCACGCGGCTGCGCCATCAAAGTGATGGGGGTCGACGGTGACCGGCTCTTGCCAGATCTTGGTGGCCACAACCAGGACTTCCTCATGGTCAACTTCCCGACGCTCGCCTTCGGTACGGCCGCGAAGTACAAAGACATGCTTCAACTTCTGGAGAAAAACGCGCAAGCACCCGAGACGCTCCAGCGGTTGGGCACTAAAACCATGCGGCTCGTGCGTGAAGCGGTCGAGGCGACAGGCCACACCCCGAGCGCGACATTGGAGGGGCTCGGTCGCGGTGACGACCACGTGCTCGGCGAGACCTACTACACGCAGGGAGCGTTGAGGTACGGCGACTACATCGCGAAACTGTCGTTGGCGCCGAAGTCGCCCAACGTGCGGTCGTTGACCGGCGAAAACATGGAGGTCACACGCTTCTCCGCGATCCGGGACCTACTCGTCAACTTCTTCCGCACTGAAAACGCCGAGTACGAACTGCGCGCGCAACTGTCCATCGACACCGACACGATGCCGGTCGAAGACGCGGCGGTCCTGTGGAAAGAGGAGGACTCCCCACATTGTCCGATCGCGACCTTGCATATTGAGTCGCAGGATGCCTACGGCCCGAAACGCCGCGTCTACGCCGACGACGTTCTCACTTTCAACCCGTGGAACGGCGTGGCAGCGCACCAGCCGCTCGGTTCGATCATGAGGATTCGCAAAGCCGCCTACCAACGATCCACTCAATACCGGCACGAATACAACGCACGCCAGCTCAAGGAACCGGCCGGTCTGGACGAGATTCCCGATTAACGAAGTGACCAAGAGATTCGGCGTCGAAGGAGCATCCAATGACAAACAATTCCGATCCGCGGCTGCAGGACGAAAGCCAAGTCGACACGATCAAACGCGTGGTCGACGAGGTCGCGCATGACGCACCCACACTCGCCAAGATCGCGCTCGAAGCGATGATCCGAGACCATAATCCCGACCTGAGCGGTACAGCCGATTCCGCTGGCCGGGTCGGCACACGTTCAGGGAAAGTCTCCGAGCTGACCGCGATGGCGCGGTTGAAACCCGGTGGCGCTAAACGCCTCAAACGTATCTTCGCCCTGACCAAGGGCAATATGGACGGGGCGCAACGGGTATCGACCCTGCACGACATGCGTTTCGTCTTCTTCGATGACGACACCCGGATTCTGTTCGCCACCACTTACGACGGCGACTGGGACGCGTACATCAACGACTTCGCGACCAAAATCCCGGAGCTGATGGACCTGCTGTTCCAAAACGTCGAAGGCTGGCCGGGGATCGACAGCCCGACAGTCAAAGACTTCATCGCGGGGCATCAAATCTCCGCGTCCGGCTGGTTCGTCGCCAACCCTGGCGTGACCGTGGTTGACACTCGACGGCTGCAGCGTACCGAGCACGCCCTGAATGAGTTTCTCGACGCAATGTCCGGACGCACCGATCTCGACGACCGGACCGCTGGTGCGCTGAAGAAACTCACCGACGAGATCTCACGTCCCGAAGGGGTGGACTACTGACATGGGCGTACTGAGCGAACTGAAAGAACGTTTCCAACGCGAAAACGTCCGCCTCGATCTCGACGATATTCAAGGCATTATCCTCCGTTCCCGACCGGAACCGTATGTCGGCGCGCACGCGATGCTGCATGTGGACGAGGCGTCAGGTGGGCGTGACTTCGTCAGTCAGCTCGCCGAACACGTGCATTCGGCCAAAGACTGGACCGACGACATTCCGGCCTGGACCGGGGTCGCGATCAGCCATGAGGGTCTCAAAGCGCTCGGGGTTCCGGACGAGTCGCTGCGCACGTTTCCGTTGCCGTTTCAGCAGGGTATGGCCGCGCGTGCACTACAGCTCATCGACGACGGCCTGAACGCGCCCGAACATTGGGACGAAACGTTCACTCCCGGCGTCTGCCATATTGCGTTGACGATTTATGCGGTGGATGACGACGCGCTCGACACGGCCCTGTCGACGGCGATGGGCGTGCTGGAACAGTCCAGCGGGGTCACGCTGGTGGCCACCCACCGGTTCGGTGTCAATGAGGAGAACAAGAACCCGTTCGGGTTTCGGGACAACATCTCCCAGCCGACGATCGCCGGAAGCGGTGTGCGCCCGCAACCTGGGCAGGAACGCGCGATCGCTGCGGGCGAATTCATTCTCGGCGAAAACAGCGAGACGGGGGCCCCGCTGGGTGTCCCCGAGCCTGCCGAGTTGGGCCGCAACGGCACATATGTCGTCCTGCGCAAATTTGTGAGTCGTGTCGGTGCGTTCAACGACTACATTGCTTCGCAAGCCGCGGGACCGCAGGCGCAGCACGCACTCGCGGCGAAGATGTTCGGACGCTGGCGTAGCGGTGCGCCGCTGGTGCTGTCTGCTGACCATGACGACGAGGAGCTCGGTCGAGACCCGGATCGGCGCAACGATTTCTCGTTCAAAGGCGACCCGAAAGGCGTCATGTGTCCTCATTCGAGTCACATGCGGCGTCTGAATCCGCGCGACAGTGACTTGACGATCATGACGGACGTCAACATCAAACGGATCGTCCGGCGTTCGTCCACGTACGGACCCGCGTGGTCGCCCGACGTGACCTCCGCCGACGACGCTAAGGAGGACCGCGGCATCTATTTCGTTTTCATCAGCGCGCGTGCTTTCGACACGATCGAGTTTTTGCAGCAGGAATGGATCAACGGCGGTAACTTCGTCGACCTCGGTGCTGAACGCGACCCGATCGTCGGTAACCATCACAATGACGACACCAATGGGCAGTTCACGATCCCGGCCGAACCGGCCCGCCAACGGATCAACGGCATCACGACGTTCAACCGGATGGCGGGCGGTGAGTACCTGTTTATGCCGTCGCTGCGTGCGCTTCGCTGGATCGGCGCGGGGTCGTGGGCGTCATAGCGTGCCCCGGTCCGTCCCGGCTTGGCTGGACGCGTCGGCTACGGAATGAGTGGAGTCGCATGTGACGTGTGACACTTTAGACCTGTTATTTGCTTATGCGCTGATCAATGCAGTGACGAGAACCATTGCCAGCCAACACAACTGGCCGCCACCCGCCGGGCGTGCCCGATCGCCTCAAGTACTATTCGCTTCGGATTTGAAATCACTACATGTCAGTAACTTGATGGAGATGTGTGTGTCTAAGGCTTTGAGGACGGTTGGCGCGCGCCGAATATCGCGACGCGGCCTATTCACAATGGCGGGAGCAGCTCTGGCCCCGGCGGCGCTCACCGCATGTGACGACAAAACCGTCGAACGGGCATTCCCGCTGCACGATGTCCGCCTCATGGTCCCGGCCGAAGAAGGCGGCGGCTGGGACATGACCGCACGCTCCATGCAGGAAGCGATCCTCGGCGCCAAAGTGATCGATAAGGACGTCCAGGTCTACAACATCGCCGGCGACGCCGGCATCAATGCGCTGCAGGAACTCGTCTCCAACTACCACAGTGACCCGCACGAACTCATGGTGATGGGCGTCGTCATGATGGGCGGTGTCGTGGTCAACGAGTCGTCCGTGAACCTCACACAAGTCACGCCTATAGCGACACTCACCTCTGAGGACGAGATCCTGGTGGTATCGGCGAGCTCGCCGTATTCGACGCTGGACGACGTCATCACACAGATCAAATCCGATTCATCCTCGGTCGTGTGGGGCGGCGGCTCCCTCGGCGGCATCGACCAGATCCTCGTGGGCGACATCCTCAAACACGCCGACCTCGACCCGACGTTGGCCGACGAAATGTACGAAGCCAACTCCGGGGGCGCGGGATCCATCGACGACCTCATCAGCGGTAACGTCAGTGTCGCGGTGTCAGGCATCAGCGAATACGCCGAGCTGCTTCAGTCCGGCGAACTGCGCGGGCTCGCCGTCTCGGGCGCGGAACCGCTCGAAATCGCGGGAGTCACCGTGCCGACCCTCAAACAAGAGGGCTACGACATTGAACTCACAAACTGGCGTGGAGTCGTGGCGCCCCCCGGCATCGCCGACCACGATTACAAGAGCCTCAACAAGATCATCGATGACCTCCACAAGTCACCGGAATGGAAGAAGGTCCTCGAAGACAAAGGCTGGAGCGACTTCTACCGCACCGGCGACGACCTCAAAAAGTTCTTCGCGACTGAGGCCGACCGCGTCGCCGAGTCCCTACGGGACCTCGAGCTCGCCTGATCCATAGCGAATAAGCCGGCTCACATTCGTGAGCGGTAAACGCTCAGTGTTCGGGGTCACCGGGGCATAATTTGCCCAATGGGCGAATTCGTCATCATCGGGCAAGCGCTGGTCACACTCTTCGTGATTATGGACCCGCCGGGCATCGTGCCGATCTTCCTGGCACTGACCGGGGCCATGGACGCGAAACAGCGCAATAAGGCGGCGTTGCAGGCCACGACGCTGTCGCTGGCGGTCATCGCTCTTTTCGCGGTCGCCGGGCAACAGATCATCGCCTACCTCGGCATAGAACTGCCCGCGCTGCAAGGCGCGGGCGGGATCCTGCTTCTGCTCGTAGCGTTGGAATTGTTGACCGGTAAAGCCGACGACGCCTCGCAGCAAGCCACCTCGAACATCGCCTTGGTGCCGCTGGGGACTCCGCTGTTGGCCGGTCCCGGCGCGATCGTTGCGGTCATTCTGTTCGTACAGGGAGAAACGACGCTAACCGGATATGCCGGCGTGGGGGCTGCAATCGTCGGCGTCCACGTCGTGATTTACGCCGTGATGCGGTATTCGTCAATTATTGTGCGACTTATCAAGCGCGGCGGCATCGAGGTCCTCACCCGCATCAGCGGTCTTCTTCTCGCCGCCATCGCCGTCCAGCTCATCAGCGAGTCCGTCTTCGGCTATATCGACGGTTACCTCGGCGGCTGACGGGCGACGGTGCACGACAGCCACGCCATTGTCCAAGTCGATCTGATCGAGCGGTTCGCCCGTGCTGACGTCGATGCGCGCTTGAGTCTGTTCCTCAATGAGCTCGGTCTGCTTGCGTTTATTCGGCATGAACACGGCCTCGATCTCGGCTAGGCCAGCCGACATGCCGGTAACGCTGGAGTCGGCGTCGTCTCCGCCGCGCATCCACTGCAACAAACCCATACGAGCCTTCTCCTCAATCATGCCGCCGCACAAACAAGTTGCGCGGCGCTGCCGGTGCGGGCGTTAACGCCGCTCGCGCCGTGTCATCTGCCCTCAGCGTAGCCGTCGCCGCCGGAATGTTCGAGTCTTGGTTGTCGACGCAACTGTGATTGAGACACGAATGTGACACGTGAACGCGGTCCCGCCGACAGGCGACGGGACCGCGCAGATGCGTTACGCCTCGGAAACCTTCTTGGCGATCCTGTCGCCCAGGTCCTTATCGACGTTGCGCCAATATTCCAGTGCACGGCTCAACACTGGTTCTTCGACACCATCGGTCAACGCGCCCACGATGTTGCCGACCATGCGCGTGCGCGCCGCGTCATCAAGAACCTCGCGCACCAGCGTTCCCGGCTGGCCGAAATCGTCGTCCTCGGAGTGCAGCGTCGCCGCCGCGCGCACCATTTCACCGTCGCTTTCCCAGCTGTAGTCTTCGCCGGCAGACTCGTCGGCGACCGGGCCGCCATACGAGTTGGGGGAGTAGACGGGCCGGTTGCCGCTGTGATGGAACTGCATCGGGCCGTCGAAGGTGTAGGTGTTGACCGGCACCTTCGGCTGGTTCACCGGCAGCTGCTCGTAGTTCGGGCCGATGCGGTAACGGTGCGTGTCTGCGTAGGCGAACATGCGCCCCAGCAGCATCTTGTCCGGCGAAATGCCGACGCCCGGGACCAGCGCGCTCGGCTCGAACGCGGCCTGTTCGATCTGTGCGAAGAAGTTCTCCGGGTTCCGGTTCAACCGCAGTGTCCCGACCTTGATCAGCGGGTAGTCGCCGTGCGGCCATACCTTCGTCAAGTCGAACGGGTTGAAGCGATAACTCGCGGCATCCTCATATGGCATGACCTGGACATACAGGGTCCACGACGGGTGTTCGCCGCGTTTGATCGAGTTGAACAGGTCGCGACGGTGATAGTCGAGGTCGGTGATCGCGGCTGCTTCTTCTGCCGTGAACGTCTCGATGCCCTGGTCCGTCTTGAAGTGGTACTTCACCCAGAACTTCTCGCCGGAGGCGTTGACCCACATGTAGGTGTGCGAGCCGAAGCCGTCCATGTTCCGCCACGTACGTGGCGTCCCACGGTCCCCGAACAGCCACGACACCTGGTGTGCCGATTCGGGGTTGAGCGTCCAGAAATCCCACTGCATGTTGTTATCGCGCAGCCCGGAATCCGGGAGACGTTTTTGCGAACGGATGAAGTGCGGGAATTTCATCGAGTCACGCACGAAGAAGACCGGCGTGTTGTTGCCGACCAGGTCGTAGTTACCTTCCGACGTATAAAACTTCAGCGCGAAACCACGGGGGTCGCGAGCAGTGTCGGCGGACCCCTGTTCACCGGCGACCGTCGAGAAACGGGCGAGTGCTTCGGTGCGTGTGCCCGGCTGGAACACCGCCGCCTTCGTGAACTGGCTGACGTCTTCGGTGATGACGAGTTCCCCGAAGGCGCCCCCGCCCTTGGCGTGCACGTTGCGTTCCGGCACCCGTTCACGGTTGAAGTGCGCCATCTGGCTAATGAAGTGGTGGTCGTGCAGGACCATCGGGCCGTCACGGCCGACAGTCAGTGAACGTGCGTCGCTTGGTGCTGGTGCGCCGGTTTCCGTAGTAGATATCGGATGGTTGTTGTCGGCCATCTTGGGCGACCTCCTCGCAGTTGATTAACTCGCCAAACAGGTGGGGCAGGTGCCCCAGTAGGTCACCTCGGCTTCGTTAATGGCGAAGCCGTGGGATTGAGCGGCGTGCAGACATGGCGCTGAACCAGTCGCGCAATCGACGTCCTCGACCCGACCACAGTGCTCACACACCACGTGGTGGTGGTTATCGCCGGTGCGTGATTCGAACCTGGCATGGCTGCCAGACGGCTCAATACGACGCGCCAAACCGTGCTCGTTGAGTACGGTCAACACGTTATATACCGCCTGTGTGGATAGAGAGCTGACTTTTTCCCGCGCGCGACGTGCAATCTCGTCGACGGTCGGGTGCCCCCCTTCGTCGAGCACGGCCAGTACCGCGAGCCGCTGTCGCGTCACTCGCAGGCCGTTACTTCGAAGCAGTTCCTCTGAATCCACGGGCCAAACATACCTTCGTTTTTTTGAATCAGTCAAGAAAGTGCTCATTTTTATTTGTCAATACTCGTGCATGTGACAGCAGTGACGAATGGTGTTCAATGGCGTACATGCGCGAAATCATGGGTGTACCGCTACACCCCCTGCTCGGTCATGTGCCCATCGTGTTGTTCGTCCTACTGGCGCTACTGACACTGCTGTACCTGCTGGTGCCGCCGGTCCGACAGAAAATCGGCTGGTCCATCACTGCGCTGGCTGTGCTCACCCCGGCGTCCGTATATGCGGCGAAATGGAGCGGCACCGGTATGAAAACCGAAGCCGCCCGCAATGCGATCGACACCCACAGCGGCAACGCGAACCTGCTGTTGTGGCTCACCATCGCGTTCCTGCCGGTATGGCTGCTGTTCGGGGCTTTGGAACGGGGACGCCGCACCGCGCTGGCCAGGCATAAGGAAGCCGCCGGGCCCGGCCCAAGCGACTCCGAAACGAGCGCGCCCGCACCTTCCCGTAAGGACAACGACCCGGCAGCCGGTGGTCGGACCCTGTTCATGCTGTTGTTCGGGGCGGCAATGCTCGGAATCGTCGGCTGGGCCGGATGGTGCCTCTACCAGACGTGGCTCACCGGCGCGAGCATGGCGTGGGGCGCTTAACCGATCTGCTGCAGCACCACCACGAGCAGCACGATGAACATCAAGCTTCCCGCGATGATTGCGACCCCGTGAGTCAAGGTTCGAGCCATCGACTCGGCCGAGTCGATGGCTTCATGATCCTGTTCCGGAAGTTCGCGCGGCGGCGCCGGTTTGATCACTTCCGGAACTTTCCAGCCTTGAGGAGGCCGCACAGTTTTGGGCGGCCCCTTGTACTGCGTTTTCGCGTGGCCGGCTGGGTCACTCATGACGAAGACGGTATCAAGCCTTGTCACCCGAGGCCGGACGACGGCGACGCCGACGTCGACGCGAAGACGCGCCATCGGTCTTCGTTCCCGTCGTGCCTGAGGCGTTCTGTTTGACGTCCTGAGCCTGTTGGGGACCGGACGTTTTCGGGCTGCCGCCACGGGTACGCCGACGCTGCCGGCCGGATGGTGAAGCGTTGTCCGACTTCGACTGCTCGCGTCCGCGAGAAGACTGTTCGCGACCCCGCTGAGACGGTCCGCTGCGGCGCTTGCCGTTGCGGGCGCGGCTCTTACTGCGGGAACGTCCGTCGTTCTCGAAGTCGATGTCAGCCTCGGCGGACAAACCGGCACGCTTACGGTCCTGGGACGCGAGGTTGGCTGCGGCGTCCTGTGGAATGTCCAGATCGGTGTAAAGGTGATCCGAGGTGTGATACGTCTCGACCGGTTCCGTGAGCTCGAGCTCCAAAGTCTTAGCGATCAGGCGCCAACGCGGAGCGTCTTCCCAGTTCACGAACGTAACCGCGACACCTTCAGCTCCGGCGCGACCGGTGCGACCGATGCGGTGCACGTAAGTTTCGGCGTCATCCGGGCTGTCGTAGTTGATGACATGGGTCACGTCGCGCACGTCGAGCCCGCGGGCCGCAACATCGGTGGCGACGAGCACGTCGATCTTTCCGCTGCGGAACGCCCGCAAAGCGCGTTCCCGCGCATTCTGGCCCAGGTCACCATGCACTGCGGCGACCGCGAAACCCCGAAACTCGAGGTCGTCGGCGATGCGCTGAGTGTGGCGCTTGGTGCGGGAGAACACGATCGTGAGACCGCGGTTCTTCGCCTGCAGAATGCGGGCGAGCACTTCGATCTTGTTGAGTGAATGCGTCAAGTACGCCAATTGACGTGTTTGACCGCTGGTCGGGGAGTCGACCGCGACATCCGCATGGATCGTCATCGGCTGATGCAAGAACTTGCGCGACAACGCCACGATGCCGTCCGGCATCGTCGCCGAAAACAGCAGTGTCTGGCGTTGACTCGGCAACGAGTCCATCAGTTTCTCGACGTCTTCGGCGAAACCGAGATCGAGCATCCGGTCGGCTTCGTCGAGGACCGCGGTGTGCACTGAACCCAGGTCGAGGTGCTTGGCCTTGAGCAGGTCAAGCAGGCGGCCGGGCGTACCGACCACGATTTCGACACCGTTGCGCAAAGCATCGATCTGCGGCTCATAGGCGCGTCCACCGTAGACCGGAAGCACGCGGACCCCGCGGGTCGCTCCGGCCGCTTCGATGTCGCGGCTCACCTGCAGACCGAGTTCGCGGGTCGGTACGACCACGAGAGCCTGCGGCTTGCCGTCGGCGCCCTCGGCCGGGGTCGAGACCCGTTCCAGGATCGGAACGCCGAAACCGAGCGTTTTACCGGTCCCGGTCGGGGCGCGGCCGATGATGTCGTTGCCGCGCATTGCGATCGGGATCGCGTACTCCTGGATGGCGAACGCTTGCACGATGCCGAGCTTTTTCAGTGCCTCAACGGTTTCGTCGCGGACGCCCAAATCGGAGAACGAAGGGCTGTCTTCGCGGACCGGAGGTAGTGGTTTTGTGGTGCCGGATTCGTCGCTGTCCGCGGTACGACCGGCGGGCTGTGAAGTAGCCGCTACGTCGGGGGAATTCTCCCGCTCCGACTTAGCGGAGTTGG
Source organism: Candidatus Stackebrandtia faecavium (assembly GCA_019112895.1). Taxonomy (GTDB): domain Bacteria; phylum Actinomycetota; class Actinomycetes; order Mycobacteriales; family Micromonosporaceae; genus Stackebrandtia; species Stackebrandtia faecavium. The sequence goes on along the minus strand of DXIM01000172.1, from coordinate 49,674 downwards.
TGTTGCGTTGCAGTGTATTGTCCCTATTTCGCGGTTTCAAAGTAGAAACCTGACATGTGTATATAGCGCAATAATACTCTCTGGAGTTGCATTTCCAGTCGAACGGTAACCTGCGAGGTATGGGATCTCACCCTTTTGTGCCTCAGAAAGAATCCGTTATCGCGCTTTTGGGCTTGCTTGCTTATGGCGAATTGGTCGCTTTCGATCGAATCGCCACCGACGCCAAGCTGGCTCCGGATTTGCAGAAACGTGCAACCGTCGCTGCGATGGCAAGCGCCGAAATCCGAAACTACCAGCGTCTTTCGGAAAGAATCAAGGAGTTGGGCGGTCATCCGGACGAAGCGATGCGTCCGTTCGTGCAAGCGATGGACGATTTCCATGACTCGACGCGACCGCACAACTGGCTTGAAGGCCTCGTGAAAGTCTATGTCGGGGACAGCGTAGCCGACGACTTCTTCCGGGAAATCGCGCAGTTTCTGGAACCGCGCGACAAAGCCCTCGTGCTGGAAGTGCTGCACACGCCCGAAAACGGGAAGTTCGCTGTGCAAGAAATCACTGCCGCGATCGACGCGGAACCGTCAGTGGCCGGTCGCTTGGCCCTATGGGCGCGACGGCTCGTAGGCGAAGCTCTGGGGCAAGCGCAGCGTGTCGCAGCCGAACACGATTTGTTGACAACGATCGTGCTCGAAGGCACGGGAGACCTCGCGAAAGTCAGCGAACTGATGAAGCGGCTCATGCATAACCACAGTGAACGCATGACCGTTATCGGCCTCAACAACTAGCAGTTACCGCGGCCCATCCGGCAGCTCCAGTCGGTCCAGCGGTTGGGGTTCGTCTGGGGTGGGCACCGCGAAGGTCTCGTAGTCGTCGACGCGTTTCGGCGGTGGCGCCGTCAACCATTCGACCGTGTTGGCCATATGGGTCTCCAGCAGTGCGCACAGTCGGGCCTCGTCGCGTTCGGACAGCGCCGCCACCAGGCGTTCATGGCTGTCGGGTAGGTCCGCGCGTACCTCATAGGAATCGTGCATCGACAACGTGCACAGTCTCGTCTCGACCAAAAGGGTGCGGATAATTCGACTCAAGCGTTGCGAACCGGCAGCGTCCACCAACGTGCGGTGGAAGTCGAGGTCACTGTCGCCGAGCTGCCGTGCGGCGCCTTTCGTTGATGCGCGCCTCATCCGGCGCAGCTCCGCTGTCAACAGTTTCACCGTGTTCTTGATGTGGCGTTGGTCGGCGCGCAGCAGTTTCCGGGCCGCGGCACGTTCGATCGCGGAGCGCATGAGATAGACGTCGTGGACGTCCTCTTCGGTCATCGTCACGACGCCGAGTCCTCGGCGCCGCACCGTTGTCAACAATCCTTCCTGAGCCAGCCGCTGCATTCCTTCGCGCAGCGGGCCACGGCTGACACCCAATTGGTAGGCCATGTCTGCTTCGCCGAGGGCCGCGCCTGGCGGCAATGTGCCATTGAGGATCGCTTCCCGAATGCGGTCGGCGATCATGTCGACCGTCGAAGATCGAAAAACCGGCTCCAAACGAGCACCCGATGTGGGACTTTTGCGTGACATCGCCCGCTGTGGCACTGGTGAAGCCTCCTGAGACGGTGCGGACGCGTAGGCGTCCGCAGCAGGTGAAACCGGTGTTACGAAAGTACCGGAGAGGTACTGAGATCAACATTCTGCATGCGGCACAGGGATAGTGACTATCCGTATCGTTATAGAACGTCAATCATCATATTGTCGACAAACATACGTTAGACGTTAAGATTCTCGGTTGTGAAGCATGGATCACATGTGCCAGCTAACCGAAAGGACAAAAAGTGACCAATCAATCACGCGTTACCCGACGCTCGCTCATTCGCGGGGGGATGTTGGCAGGCGGGCTGGTTCTGACGCCAGGATTGCTGTCAGCTTGTTCTTCGACCGGTGGAGACACCATGGCCAAGATCGAAAACGGAGAGAAGATCCGTGCGGCCTTCGCCAACGAGCCCCCGTTCGCGTTCAAGCAAGGCAACGACATTGTCGGTGAAGCGCCCGCTATTCACCGTGAAACCCTTAAGGGCCTGGGCGTCAAGGAAGAGAACATCGAGTTCAAGCTGGTCACTAACTGGGACGCGCTGATCCCGGGCCTGGGCAAGAACTACGAAATGGTCTGCGCCGGTATGGCGATCATTCCGGACCGCTGCCAGGCCGCCCTGTTCTCCGAACCGGAATACATCACGATGGACTCGTTGCTCGTTAAGAAGGGCAACCCGAAAGACCTCAAGGACATCGTGTCGTTCAAGGACAATCCCGACGTCAAGCTCGGTGTGATGAAGGCGACATCGGAACTCAACGACGCCGAGGCGATCGGTGTTCCAGAAAAGCAGATCGAGATCCGCCCCGACCTGACCAAGCTCACGCAGGAGCTCAAGGGTGGCCGTATCGACGCCATCGCGTTGACGACACCGACCATGGTGTGGGCCGCGGAGCAGGACGATGAACTCGAGGCCCTCGAGCCGTTCATCACGCAGATCCCGGATGGGCCCGAGCGTGAATTCGGGAGCGCCGGCGGCGCCGTCTTCCACGAGGACGACAAGGAATTCCGTGACGCCATCAACGGCGAACTCAAGAAGATCAAGGAAGACAAGGAGAAGTGGCTGTCGCTCGTCGGCGACTGGGGCTTCGGCGAGTCCGAATACCCTCCGTCGGATGTCACCTCTAAGCAGCTGTGTGGCGAGAACTACCAATAGGTTGTTATGGACTTTTTCAATCAGCTGGTTGCCTCACTGCCCAGCCTGAGCCACGCGTTGTACACGACGGTGTACATCGTCATCTTGGGCTGCATCTTGGCCGCAGTGCTGTCGTTCGTGCTGGGACTCATGGCCGGCGCCAAGAATGTTCTCATTCGGGGCGTCGCCCGAGTCGTCATCGAACTCTTCCGAGGCACCTCCCTCGTCGTGCAGCTGTTCGTGTTCTATATCGTGGTGCCCGAAATCACCGGCATGACCTTCGACTCCAAGTGGGTCATCGGTGTGTTGGCGCTGGGCTTGAACTACGGTGCCTACGGCTCCGAGGTGGTGCGCGGCGCGATCAACGCCGTGCCGCAGGCACAGCATGAAGCGACAGTGGCACTGAACTTGACCTACTGGCAGAAGATGACGCGCGTCATCGTTCCGCAGGCGTGGCCCGAAATGGTTCCCCCGTTTTCGAACCTCGCGATCCAACTGTTGAAGGGCAGTGCCTTGGTGTCGATGATCGACGTCGCGGACCTGACCTACCGCACCGACGTTATGGCCGCATCCGGCGGCGGATTGATGGCGACGACCGCTTTGGTCCTTGTCCTGTACTTCATCCTGTCGTACCTGATTGCGACCTTCATGCGGTTCGTGGAGCGTCGCGCGAAGGCCGGCATAGGACAGGTCCCGCCGAAGAAGCGCAAGCTGCCCCAGATCGACACTAAAAACTTGACACAGGCGGGAGTAGGTTAATGGGATTTTTTGACCTCGACACCGCTGCGGAGCTGCTTCCGGCGCTGCTCCAGGGCTTCCTGATCATTCTTCAGATCACGGCCATCAGCTCTGTCATCGCGCTGCTGCTCGGCTTGATCGTGGCGATCATCAACAAGTCGGCACCGGCAGCGGTGACCAAGCCGCTGTTCGCCGTTACGGAATTCATCCGGAACACGCCGCTTCTGGTGCAGCTCATTTTCGTCTGGTACGGCTCTGCGACATGGCTGGGCGATACAAGCCCCAACACCGTGGGCGCGATCGTCCTCGGTGTGCATTACGCCACCTATACCGCCGAGGTGTACCGTGCCGGGATCGACGGGGTGCCGAAAGGCCAATGGGAAGCCATCACCGCGCTATCGTTGCCTCAGCGTTACGCATGGCAGAGCGTGATCTTGCCGCAGGCGTTGCGCCGTGTAACGCCCGCACTTGGTAACTACATCATCTCGATGTTCAAAGAGGTCCCGATCCTGTTCGCGATCGGTGCCACCGAAATGATCTTCGAGGTTCAGGCCTATTCGGGACTTCACTTTTCCGGTGAGGTCGAGGGCTACCTCATGGCAGGCCTCATATTCCTGGCGGCCAGCTACCCGGTCGCAATCTTGATGCGGAAACTGGAGACACGTCTTGGAAACTAACGACCCCGCCAACACAGGACAGACGGCACCAGCCGTCAGGTTCGAAAACGTCATCAAACGTTTTGGCGATCTCGAAGTGCTCAAGGGCTTGAACTTCAGCGTGGAGCCCGGCGAGCGCGTCACGTTGATCGGTCCTTCGGGTTCCGGTAAAACCACCATCCTGCGACTCCTGATGACCTTGGAGAAAGTCACCGAAGGCGTCGTGTGGGTGGAGGGCGAGCCGCTGTCGCACATGAAGCGCGGCAATAAACTCGTCGTCGCCAACGAGGCGCACCTGCGCCAGGTGCGTAAGAAGATCGGCATGGTCTTCCAGCAGTTCAACCTGTTCCCGAACATGAAGGTGCTTCGTAACATCACCGAGGCACCGATGCGCACGCTCGGCGTCAACAAGGACGACGCCGTCAAGCGCGCTAGGGAACTGCTTGAGCTCGTTGGTCTGTCCGACAAGGAAGACAATTACCCGACCCAGCTGTCCGGTGGTCAGCAGCAGCGTGTCGCGATCGCGCGTTCGCTGGCGATGCAGCCAGACATTCTGCTGCTGGACGAAGTCACGTCCGCGTTGGACCCGGAACTGGTCGCGGACGTTCTCGACCTGTTGAAGGACATCGCGACGTCGACGGACATCACGATGCTCATCGTGACCCATGAGATGGGCTTCGCTCGCGACGTGTCGCACCGAGTCATGATGTTCGACCAAGGCGTCATCGTCGAAGACGGTGTGCCGGATCAGGTCATGGGCGACCCAGAGAACGAACGGACGCGTGAGTTCTTGAAGGCCGTCCTCGGCGATTCTGCTAACGGCGGCTGACACCGCGCCGACTGGAAATACCAGGAGCCCCGTTTCGATTCCGAAACGGGGCTCCTGGCTTCCAGTGAAGAAATGCTTTTGAACGATTTCGAAGTATCGTCAGCAACAGTGTAGTTACTTGTCAACCCGAGTGGTGTGCATCGATCCATCGGATCCGGCTAATAGCTCGGCAAATCCGGGTCGATCTGGTTGACCCACGCCAACACGCCGCCCTGCACATGGACCGCGTTGCTGAAGCCGGCTTCCTTCGCCGCCGCCAACGCCTCCGCCGAACGCACCCCGGATTTGCAGTAAAACACCGGCTGCTTATCAGCAGGAAGCTGCGACAACGCCTCACCGGACAGGATGTCGCCCTTCGGCAGCAACCGTGCCCCGGGGATCCGTACGATCTCCCATTCGGCCGGTTCACGTACGTCGATCAGGTCGATGTTCTTCCCGTTGTCCTGCCATTCCTTGAGCTCGGCTGCCGTGATGGTGGCGTCCTGGACCGCTTCGCTGGCTTCGGCGCTGACAGTGCCGCAGAAGTCTTCGTAGTCGATCAGCTCGGTGACGGTCGGGTTCGTACCGCACACCGCGCAGTTCGGGTCCTTCTTGACCTTGACGGTGCGGTAAGTCATCTCCAGGGCGTCATAAACCATGAGACGTCCCGACAGAGGATCACCGATGCCGGTGATCAGCTTGATCGCTTCCGTGGTCTGGACGGCGCCCACCGAGGCGCAAAGGACACCGAGCACGCCGCCTTCGGCGCAGGACGGAACCATGCCGGGCGGAGGAGGCTCGGGATAGAGGCAGCGGTAGCAGGGCCCGTGCTCGGCCCAGAAGATGCTGGTCTGGCCGTCGAAGCGATAGATAGACCCCCATACGTACGGTTTGCCGAGGAATACGGCAGCGTCATTGACCATGTACCTGGTCGCGAAGTTGTCCGTACCGTCGATGATGAGGTCGTACTGGGCGAAGATGTCCAAGACGTTGTCGTTCGTCAGGATCTCGTTGTGGATCACCGTGGTGACGCCCGGGTTGATGTTGGCGACCGTCTCCGACGCGGACTGGGCCTTCGATTTGCCGAGGTCGTTTTGGCCGTGAATGACCTGACGCTGCAGGTTCGACTCGTCCACGATGTCGAAATCGATGATCCCGAGCGTGCCGACACCGGCGGCTGCCAGATACATGAGCGCGGGCGAACCGAGTCCCCCGGCGCCCACGCACAACACGCGTGCGTTCTTGAGGCGTTTCTGCCCTTCCATCCCCACGTCCGGGATGATCAGGTGCCGCGAATAACGCCGCACCTCGTCGACGGATAGTTCTGCTGCTGGTTCAACAAGTGGTGGCAACGACATATCAGGCATAATGCCTGGAAGGCTCAGTTGTATTCCCCGGAAGGCCCTGTGACGTATTCGTCATCGACATAAGGCCACGCGTTTTCTTTGCATCCGCGCATCTCAAGGGTCTGCTGCGCCATCACCGGCGACAGTTCGCCCTTCTTGGGACATACAACATGTTGTTCGCCGAGGCGGTGGCCGACCTCATGGTTGACGACGTATTGCCGGTAACTGGCCAGCGGGCCCTTCCAGTGGGGCACCCCTTCGATCCAGCGCTCCATGTTGATGACGACGTTGTTGCCGCTGCGGCATGAGGTGTACGTGTCGCCTCCGCACATGGTTTTGCGGGTCTGCGGTGAAGCGAGGTAGATGGTGAAATCCGCCCAGTCGTCGTCGGTGTGTTGGAACCGCCAATCGTCCGACGCGGTCCAGCCGCGTTTATCGCTGAGCGTTTCGGCGACAGCCTCCGAGAATTTGTCGACGTCGGCGTGGATGCCTTTTTCGGCCGCGACCTTGAACTTCAACAAGGTGCCGTCGTGCCCGATCGTGCCGGCGTCGTCGTCTGGCTTGGCGTAGTCCCATTCCCCTTTGCCCTTATCGACGACGGGCGGCAAAGAAGCCTGTGGTTCCTGCCGCTCGCTCGGGGTCCTGACCTGTGTGGAGCTTGTGGCTTTCGGCAGCGGTGAAGACTGGGACACAGTGTCCCTTGCGGCCATACTGGTGTCCGTGGAGTCGATGATGAGCTTGCCGGTGATGAAACCGGTCGCCAAGATCAAGACCGCAAGGAGGATGCTGCGCCGCCGGCGGCGCAGCATGCGCTGTCTGGCCGTGGACTTCCCAGCCTCGTCATTTCTGGACACTGGCTTGAGTGTACGACGTACGTGGCCCGGATTCGTCGAGCATCGCGATTACGGCGCGGGCTGTCACTTCGGGACGTTCCATCATGGCTACATGACCGACATGGTCGAGGACGAGCAGTCGGGAGTTGGGGATGGTGCGCGCTACCTGCGGCGCGAGCCCCACATTGACGAGCCGGTCCTGCTTGCCCCACATGACCAAAGTGGGCGCTTGGATTTGGCCGGCCAGACGCCACAGCGAGGATGCGCCCGGCAGGAACGATTGCACGAAGCTACCCACCAACGCGCGGAACGTTTTCACGTATGCATCGGTGTTCCACGGCACCGCCATGCGCCACCGGATCTCCTCGATCGCTTCGGCCCGACGCTGCTCGGGGACGCTATCCGGCTCCGCCCAACAGTTATCGAGCACCTGCTCCACGAGCTTTTCGGGGGGCAGCCCTGCGATGGCCCGGTTCGCGATCCTGTCGGCATGCGGAAGCGCCAGCAACGGTAGGAAACGCGACTGACTGGACTGACGCACGTCCGCGAACGGCATCGCGGGCGAAATGAGCGTCAACGTTTTCACCAGGTGAGGGCGGGTCGCCGCCAGGTAAACCGAGATGGCGCCGCCGAGCGAGTTACCGAACAGATGCACCGGGCCGCGGTTGGACTCCATGATCCAGGCCGCAACCTGTTTGGCCAGCGCCGGAATCGTGTAGCGGTCCGTGGGCGCCGAATGCCCGAAGCCGGGCAGGTCGATGGACTCGCCCTCGAGCCTTTCCGACAACACATCCGCAAGGTCGGTCCAGTTCTGCGCCGAACCCCCGAGGCCGTGCACGTACAGCGCAGGTTCCGCCGCGTCGGAAGTCGCCGGTGTGTAACGCACGAACAGCGAATGCCCGTTGACGTTGTGCTCGCGCCCCGGCCACGGCGGAACGAGGCGGTCGCGTTGACGGATGGCGGACGACGGAGCCAAAGTTGCACGTTTCATCTGTCCAGCTTAGGCAAGCAGAATGGTTTCAAGGCGGCGATTAAGGGCCTGGAGCGTCGCGTGCACCACGGCTTGGCGCTGATCGCCAGTGACGGGCGCAGCGCCCGCGAGCTGTTCGGCGCCCGCTTCCGAAAGCAACAACACCACGACTACGGCAACCCTGATCGATCCGGCGTCCTCAATGGCGGCGTGCTCGGTGACGACGCGGCCGTGACGACCGATCAGCACACCGACCGCGTCGACCGTGGCGTCTGCGGCTCCGCGCAGAATATGCCAGTCGACGGCCGGGCTCGTGGCGCGGCCGACCGCGCGCATCCCGTTGACTTCGAGGCCGACCTCGACAGTCGACTCGTACCCGGAGGTGAAGACTTGGATCCTTTCCAGGACCGTGCGCCCCAACGACGGTATGGCCCCGGGGTGGTCGATGCTTTCGCCTTCCAATGGGGCCTGGGGCGAACTGGTGGGCTGCGCCTGGACCCCGAGGTTCGCCTCGAGGACCTCCAATACTTGGCGGTGCACGGCTTCGGTGTCGGCGGTGTCGGCGATGTCCAGGGCCAGCTTGCTATCGGAGTTGGTGAGGCGTGCGTCCGTTACGCCGGGAACCCGCCGCACCGCGGCAAGGATTGAGTCGTCCGGGGATTGTGTCTGAGCCGGTGCCCGTGACGTCGCGTTCGTCACCGGTTCGACCTCGACGGTGGGAAGCTCAGACGTCGCCACCTGGTTTTGCGGCGGGGACGGCGGTGCCGGATCGGGCTCATCGTCGTAGTCGGTGGCGCTTTGGGTGCTGCGCAGGAAATCGGCGATACGGGACAAGTCGGCGGATTTCGTCGCGCTGAAGTCGAGGTCCGAGGCCGATGCCAGGTCGGATTTCGCGGACTGTGAATCGGCGGCTTCATCGGCCTGAGCCTGCTGCGCCTGCTCCTCGGCGGCGGCCCGGCGTCGTTCCGCGCGCGTCATGCGACGTTTCGGGGTGCCAGCGGTCTCCGCGGCGCGCTTATGCGGGCTCGGTCGAGACACGGTCCATTGCGGAAAATCATCGTTCGGGGAGGAATCCTCACCGTCGGCGTACCGGCGCCGGCGAGACTTGGCCGAACGACCGCGGTCATCGTCGGGGGCGGCATGGCGGGCACGTCGACGCGAAACGGCGTTATTGCCGCTGCCGGCGGGGATGCCGAACTGGGAGCGGACGACGTTGGCTTGATCTGCGCCGTCGCTGTGCTCGTTAGGTTCGTGCACCACGCAACCCCTTTCTTCGGCTGATGGCACGTTACCTTAAATAGGTGCAGCAAAGAAATATGCCTGTACCACGCGCGAACCCCGCCGCGCAGTAACGACATCACTGAATAGGAAGAGGCGGCCGATGACACTCACTGAAGGACGCGGATCCCGTTTGCCGCGGACCCAACGTCGCCGGCAGCTCCTAGATGCCGCCCAAGAAATTTTCGTCGCGCGCGGTTACCATGCCACCGCGATGGACGACATCGCGGACAGGGCCGGGGTGTCCAAACCCGTGTTGTACCAGCATTTCCCCAGCAAGCTCGAGCTGTACATGGCGCTGTTGGAAATGCATGGCGATGCGCTGGTCGACACGGTTCGGAAAGCGATGGAATCCACCTCCGACAATAAGACCCGGGTTCACCGGGCCATGCAAGCCTATTTCGATTTCGTCGACGCCAGCGGCGAAGCCTTCCGACTGGTCTTCGAATCCGACCTGCGTAACGACCCGGTCGTCGCCGAAAGGGTCGACCGCGTCGCGCACGATTGCGGTAAAGCGATCGCCGAAACCATCATGGGAGACACCGGCGTCGACCGTGCTCGTGCCGACCTGCTCGCCATCGGTCTCACCGGGGCCGCCGAAATGGCGGCACGCAGCTGGCTGGCGACCAAGCGCGCCGTACCGAAGGAAGAAGCGGTCGAATTGCTGGCGAAGCTGACGTGGCGAGGCATCTCCAACTTCCCGTTGCATTCGGAAAACGACGGGGTCTGATACGCCGCGCGCGTGCGGACCGGCGGCGTCGCGGCGGCGCGTGTGTCACCGACAGGTAGCCTTGCAGCGGCAGTCGTCAACTCAAAAGGAGTGTGTCCGTGGAGGTCAAGATCGGTGTGCAGCATGCACCTCGGGAACTTGTGCTGGAATGCGGTGAGTCGTCCCAGGACGTGGCGAAAGCGGTCGACAAAGCGTTGAGCGAAGGCAGCGTCTTCAGCCTCACCGATGACCGTGGCCGGCGGGTAATGGTCCCGGTCGACAAATTGGCCTACGTGGAGATTGGCGAACAAGAAGTGCGAGGCGTCGGCTTCACCGCCTAGCGCTTCGTTCCGCGGCACGACACCAACAGGCGGTGCGTAAGATGTCGCGGTGGGTAATTCAGGGGTGGCGGCGGGGCATGCCGCCACGGTCGAAGCCGGAACATCGATCCTCTCGGCCGGCGGAAACGCCGTCGATGCTGCGTGCGCTGCGGTGTTCGCCTCGTGCGTCAGCGAAACCATGATGACCGGCCTGGGCGGTGGCGGATTCGCCACCGTTTTTCACGCCGGAACCAAAACAGTGACGTGCCACGACTTCTTCGTGGCGGTCCCGGGTATCGGGGCGTCGCGCGCCTCATCCGCCTTGGAACCGATCGAGGTGGCTTTCGGCGGCGTTCCGCTCGAATTCTCGATCGGCGCGGCTAGCGTCGCCGTCCCGGGGGTCGTGGCCGGGTGCGAAGCGTTGCTGACGCGTTTCGGCACGTTGCCGTGGCGGGACATCTTGGCCCCGGCCGTCGGCTTGGCGCGAGAAGGCGTCACAGTGAGCGGGAAACACGCCGAAGCGTTGCAAAGCGTGGCTCCGGCGCTGTTGCCGGGCGACGGCGCCGCGGCATACGCGCCCGGCGGGCAGCTGCTGCGTGCCGGGCAGCGTCTCCACCACCCGGGGCTGGAACACAGTCTCCAACAGCTGGCGGACGAGGGTGCAGCTGCCATGTATCGCGGCGATATGGCTGACGCGATCGTCGCGTCCGTGGCGGAGCGCGGTGGAGTCTTGTCGCGCGCCGACCTGGAACAGTATCGGGTTGCAAATCGTGTCGCTCGTTATGCGCATTTCGGGGCCGACACGGTATGGGGCCGCGACGACCTGAGCCACACTGTCGATGTGTTGGACGGCCTGAATAGGGTGTGGCCACGACAACGTTCCTGGACCGCGGCGCAACGGGCAGTGCCGGTTGCTCAGGCTCTCGACACGAAGCCGGACCATTCCCTCGGCGACACGACGAACGTGTCGGTGATCGATTCTGCCGGGAACGCGTGCGTCATCACCACGACATTGGGCATCGGCTCCGGGATATGGCCGGCGGGGACCGGTATTCACCTCAACTCGATGATGGGCGAAGGAGAGCTGCGTTTTGGTGAAGGCGTGCCCGGCGAGCGCATGGCGAGCATGATGTGCCCCTTGGTGGTGCGGGACCGGGCGGGCGACGTCGCGGTGGCCCTGGGCTCGGCGGGGGCTTCGCGGATCCGTACCGCGCTCACACACACTCTGTTGCGCATCTGCGTTGATCGAGACACGGCCGCGACAGCGATCGCGGGCGGCCGTTTCCACCCCGTGGGCGGCACGGTTCACTGTGAGGACACTGTCGAAAGCGGGGCGGTCGAGGCGTTGGACGCCGCGGGCTACCGGGTCGTGGAATGGCGAGACGACCTGCACTATTTCGGCGGAGTCAGTGCGGTGTGCGCCGACTCCGCCGCGGGCGATCCCCGCAGGGACGGCACCGGAACGCACATCGTCGGCTAAGAAGCGGGGTAGACCGATGCCATGACTTCCTCGACGTGGTCGTCGTACTTCGAATGCGTGTCCGGTATCGAGACGTACAAGACGGCGGCCTCGGTCTTGCCGACGTCGATGAGTGCGACACCGACCAGCTCGCTGTGCGCGTCAAGCCCGTCCTCTTCGAAACTCAGCCGCATGACCCGCAGCCAGGCCGGTTGACCGCCGAGCGTGGCGGGCTCGTCGGTGATGCTTTCCAGTTCGTTCGGTTGCGGGTAGTAGTTGCTGCGCACATCCGCGACAACCTGCTCGCTCACGCATTCGAGATCGAGCGAGGCACCGTCGTTGACCGCCGCGGGCACGTGACCGGACAAGATCGACGCGAGATACTCGCCCTTCGAATACGTTTCCGTCACAAAATATTGTCCGGTCGAATACTCGACGCCGAGTTCGCCAGCGACCCAGACTTGGTCCCAGGGCCGCCACGGTTCGTCATAGGCGGCGTAGCTGATGCCGCTTTCGGAATCGACTGTGCGCTCGCCGTCCGGCTCCGGTGGGGCTTCTTCCGGCGGCGACGGTTCCGTCGTCGGCGGCGGGCATTTTTGAGCCAGCGGCGGAAGGTTCTCGTCGGGTCCCTGCGGCTGGTCGGGCGTCCGCCCGGGGACGCCCGAGGTCAAGGCCATCACGAGAACAACGATGACGCCGAGGACGGCGATGCCTCCGCCGGCGATCGCGAACCAACGCATCATGCGCTGCTCGGGTGTGTGTCTGGATGGCGTATGTTCCGGGCCTGTCACTCCTTCAGTGTGGCCGATAGCTGAATGTAATATCCATGTCGCTACCGGTGAGTTATGGAAGATCTGGAGGCGAATTGTCAAGAGGGCATAGACATTTCGGCCATTTCCTGAGAGCGTGAGATTGCCCATAAAAATGTATCCATTTGAGACCCCCGGAGGATGTGGATGCGGAGTTTTCTACGTCTGGGATTGCTTAGCGCAATCGCAGCATTGGTCATCGGCGCTACGTCACTTCCCGTGTACGCGGCGACGACTGACTATGTTGCACTCGGCGATTCCTATTCGTCCGGCACAGGCACTCGCGATTACTACGATGAGGACTGTGAACGTTCGAATCAAGCCTATGCATCGCAGTTGGCAGAGCAGAACGGTTACGACCTCAATCTTGCTGCATGTAAGGGAGCCAAAATCCCCGATGTGCGGAACAACCAGTTGTCTCAACTCAGCGACAGCACCGACCTCGTAACGATGTCCATTGGAGGCAACGACTCCAACTGGGGCAACGTGGTGACGTCGTGCGCCAAGCCTTGGCCGTGGCGCTGCTGGGATGACATCGACACCGCAACGGAGTTCATCAAGAACGAACTGCCCGGTCAACTTGACGGCATTTACTCCGAGGTGAGTAACGCTGCACCGAACGCCCACGTGGTGATCGTTGGCTACCCGGCACTGTTCAACGGTGAGTCATGCAACATCGTTCTTCGCATCAGCGCTGAAGAGCAAGAACGCCTCAACGAGGCCGCAGTGTTGCTGTCGGAAACCATCGGATCCGTAGCCGAACAGCACGGATTCAGCTATGTCGACGCGCTTGAGCCTTTCGACGGTCACGCCACGTGCGATGACGAAGAATGGGTCAACGGTCTGTCATGGCCGGTCGGAGAATCGTTCCACCCCAACGCCTTGGGCCACGACTCGTACACTGAGCTCGTGAACGGCATGCTGTAAACCCCCATACAGCAAAAGAATGCTGTTTCGCTTTTCAGCGAAACAGCATTCTTTTTGTCTGTAAGTAGCCCACTGATGGATCCTTCTCTCGCGTATCTCCTCTATGGGTCCGAGGACGCAGGATCATCTGTGTCGGCGTGGAACACGGCCGCCAGGTCCGGCAGGTCCTGGGGGCGAACCGTGCGGTTATGGCGGACATAATGGAATGCCGAACCGACCTGAGACTCGTCGACGCCACGAAGAGCCGCCCACGCCTTCCGGTACGCCGCCAGTTGGATCGCGGCGGCGCGCGCGCTGCGCCCCGTCGGTGGGCGCCCCGTTTTCCAGTCGACGACTTCGTACCCGCCGTCGGAGGTGGCGAACACCGCGTCGATGCGGCCCCGGATCACGGTCGTGTCGATGACAGTGGAAAACGGGACCTCGACCGCGACCGGCGTGCGCGACGCCCAAGACGATCGCGCGAACGCTTCACAAAGCGCCTCCAATTCGTCATCCGAATGCACATCGACATCGGCCGCGCCCGGTAGGTCCTCCAGATCGAACAAGACGCCTCCGCGGAAATGCTGCTCCACCCAGGCGTGGAAGGTCGTACCTCGACGCATGTGCGGCGCCGGCTGCGTCGGTACCGGGCGTCGCAGGTTCTGAGCGAACTCCTGGGAGTCGTCATGCCACGCCACCAGTTGCGACACCGACAGTGTGCGAGGTATCGGCAGCGTCATGACGTTGTCGGTGGTGCGCGCGCGCTCGGCGAGGAGCAGTTGAGCCTCGCGGGCCCAGCGCTGCGCACGCGGATCGGCGTGCACAGTCCCGTCGCTGTTCCGCACCGCCTCAGCGGCCGCCATGACGGTGTCGTGCCTATCGCCCAGCGCATGCAGCACCGGCCAGGTCGCCTGAGGGGCATCCGCTCGCATCGGGTTCGAGGCGCTGGACGGTTCCGGCGCCCACGTATCGGTCTCGGCGTATGCGGCGATCTCGTCGAGGAAGGTCGATGGCCCCCGCGCCCCGTCCGCATCCTCGTCCCACCAATAGCCGCTCACCATGACCGCTTGGTGGGCCCGAGTGAGCGCCACATAGGCCAGCCGGCGTTCCTCGAGCTCGTGTTGCTCCTTCACCTTTTCGCGGAACTGTTTCACCGCGGCAAGCACGCTCGCCGAACTGTCGACGTCTCGCAGGTCCAGGGTGGGTAGTTCGGCGGCGTCGCCCCGCAACGGGTACGGGAGCTTGCCGACGTGCGACAACCAATTGCCGCGGCTTTTGCCGGGGAACACGCTGGCGGCGAGGCCGGGAACCGCGACGAGATCCCATTCCAGCCCTTTAGCGGCGTGCACCGTCATTATCTGAACCGTTCCGGAGCGTTCGGTCGCACCCGCCAGCTCGATGCCACGTTCCCGGTCGGCGGCAACCTCCAGGTAGGACAGGAAACCGTCAAGGCTCGCCAGCGGCGACGTGGCGCTGTACTGCGCCGCTTCCTGCATGAACGCCGAAAGCTTATCGGTGTCGCCCTGGTGAACCGTGACCTCGATTTCGAGTCCGCTGACGTCGATGATGTCGGCGATCAGGTCCGTTAGCGGCTGATTGGTGCGGGACCGCAGCCACTCGAGCTCGCGACGCAGTGACGCGAAACGGTCCACGGCCGCTGCGCTGTAGTTATCGTCGTCGCCGGGATCTTCGAGTGCTTCAGCCAAAGTCGCTTCGTCGAGGGCGTCGGCGCTCGGCTCGAAACCGCGCTGCCGCGGCGCGAGCTCCTTCGCCCGCGAATGCAACGCGGCGATGTCGCGCGGACCGATGCGCCAACGCGGCCCAGTCAACAGGCGCATCAAAGCCGGCCCGGACGTGGGGCGGGCCAGCACCGTCAACATGGCCTGGACCTCTTTGGCTTCCGGCGCGTCGAGCAAGCCGCCGACACCGATGACCTCGACCGGCAGACCCCGTGCGCGCAGCCGGGCCTCGATCCGCGGGATCTGTTTGCGTTTGCGCACCAGCACCGCGGTCGTGGGCGGTGTCGGCGACGCCTCCCAGGCCTGCGCGATGCGGTCTGCGATCCATTGCGCCTCATCCTCGGTCGTGTCCAGCAGCGCCGCCTTCACCGCACCGTCACCGTCGACGCCGGGTTCGAGACGCGGGACCTGCAGGCCGCCGTCCCGCAGCGGTTTCGACAGCGCGTTGGCGGCCCGCAGGATGCGTTTGCGGTTACGCCACGACATCGACAGTGGCAACTGGCTCGCGGGGGAGTCGTCGCGGTCGCGAAAATCGGTCGGGAATCGGGTCAAGGTCCCGGCGCTGGCGCCGCGCCATGTGTAGATGGACTGGCACGGGTCGCCGACAGCGGTGACCGGGTGGCCGCCGCCGAACAGAGCGCGAAGCAGTGTGACCTGCGAATGCGAAGTGTCCTGGTATTCGTCGAGCAACACCACGCGGTATCGGTCTCTTTCGATCTCGCCGACTTCGGGGCAGTCTTGCGCGACCTGAGCCGCGAACGCGAGTTGATCGGAGTAATCCACGGCACCGGCCCGGCGTTTGTGCTCGTCGAACTTCGCCACGATCGGCAGCAACTGGACGCGGGCGGTGAAACGCGACAGGAGAGACTTGAGGTCCTTGGTCGGTTTATGGACCTTATCGGCAATGTCTTCCAGCGTTTCGGCCGTGAATAGTTCCAGGGTCTGGGCATCGGTCAGATGCTCCGCCAGCTCATCCGACAGCGTCATCATGTTGTCGACCACACTGTCGACCGTGTGGGTGACGTGAGACATGTCGCCGTCGTATTGCGTCACCGCCGCGTACGCCAGCTGCCAGGCGCGCGCGCTCGACAACACTGCCGTGCCCGCGTCGATACCGCCGCGCGGTCCGTGCTCGGACACGATCCCGGAGGCGTAGGAGTGGTACGTCGAGATCAGCGGTTCCCCTTCGAGCCGCGCGAGTTGCTCGTTGGCGGCGAGTCGACGCAGCCGTTTGCGGACCTTTCGGGACAGTTCCGCCGCGGCCTTGCGCGTGAATGTCAGACCGAGTATCTGCTGTGGTGTCACGTACCCGTTCGCGATGAGCCACACGACCCGGGCAGCCATTGTGGTGGTTTTCCCGGAGCCGGCGCCGGCGACAATGAGCGTGGGGGACACTGGTGCCTCGATCGCCGCGACCTGCTGCGCCGTCGGGGGTTCATCGCCGACGAGGGCGGCCAGTTTCCGCGCGCTGTGCTGTGGCCTCATTCGGTGACCGCCCTTCCTTGGCCGCTGATCGGGCAGCAGTTCCTGACCGCGCAGCTATCGCATTTTCCCGTGTGTACTGCCTGGAAGGTGGAGCGTGTCATGGCTTGGGCGGCCTCCACGACGGTGTCCCGGGCCTCCTGCGCTTCGTCGCCGGAGGCGGATTGGACCCGCACAGCCGCGCGCTCGCCGCCCGCGCCCACATACACCAGCGAAGCGCCATCCGAGGACATGTCCGGGGTGATGTCGCGGAACGCACCGTTTTGGACGGCCAGCTGATACGACGCCAGCTGGAGGTCGCGTTGCGTATCCGCATAGGACGTGGCCGTCGAACCAGTCTTGAGGTCCACGACGTGGAGCCCACCAGTCAGGCTCTGCTCGAGACGGTCCACGATCCCCGACATTTCGAGGTTCGCCCCCGTGTCTCCTGGCGGAAGCGACACCCTGAAGTGCTTCTCGGTGGCCAAGAGCGTGCGGTTGTTGCCTCCCAGCCATGACAGGTACTTGTGCGCCATCGTGTTCAGCTTCGTATGGATATGGTCCGACGCCCAGGGTGCGGCCGTGGGTAGCTGGGGCGCATGTTCGGCGATGAACGCGAGCATGCGCTCCTGCGCGTCTGGCTCCACAGATGCGACGCGTTCGGCTGCCGCGTGCAGCAACTGTCCCGTCTGTTGCGCCAAGCCCGACGGCTCGTTGCCGCCGTGACGTTCCAGCATCCAGCGCAGGCCGCACTGGTTCATCGTCGCCACGGCGGACGGATTCACCTTCAGGTGTTCTCCGGGTAGGGCCAGCGGACGGTCGTCCGACAGCGGACGCAATCCCCACCAACTCTGCGGGTCGGCGCCGGGGACGTCGGCGGCGGCGAGGTTAGCCAACTGCGCTATCGCGGCGGCGGCGAGTGTCTGGTCATCGCCGCAGGCTTTCGTGCGAAGCTCCGCGACCAGCCCCGACAGGGTCATGGGGCGGTCGACGTCGGCGACAGCGTTGACCTCGATGCCGAGCTCATCGAGGAAACGGCTCGGCTCGTTGTCGTCGTCATCGGCGATAGCGGTCACGATGAGTCGATCGCGTGCGCGGCTGCACGCCACATAGAACAGTCGCCGCTCTTCGTCGAGTTGAACGCTGATCTGGTCGACATCGGCGGCACCCGCACGAGCCAGCGTCTCCACCAGGAAGTCGGCCCCCAGTAGCGATCCGCGCGGCCGCAGACTCGGCCACCGACCTTCCTGGACACCCGCGACGACGACGAGATCCCACTGTCGTCCTTTGGCGTGGTGCGCGGTCAGGAGTTCGACCGCGTCGCCACGGTCGGCGTGCCGCGCGATCGTGTCGGCCGGGATGACCTGCGACATGACATGGTCTGCGAAGACACCCACATCGGAACCGGGGAGCCGGTCGCTGAAGTCGGCGGCCCACTCGAACAGCGTCATCATCGCGTCGAGCTGATCATCGGCGCCCGCAGCCCTGGGGTCACCGGACGCGGCGCGTCGGGCGAGTTCATCCGACAGGCCGGTGGAGTCCCATACCGCCCACAGCACCTCCTCTATCGTGCCGCGCGACCGGGCCCGTTCCATGAGCGCGGCGATGCGCTGCGCCGGTAGGGCCCACGGCTCATTCGGCAGCTGCATGGCCTCTTCGGGCTCGCGCAAAGCGGTGACGAGCAGTTCGCCTGTGGAGCGAAACATCGACGTTTGGGCGGCGACCTGTTTGAGATGCTGCCGCAGCCGACGTTCCAATATGGCGTCGCTGCGCCCATACACCGAATGCAGCAGCGTCGTGGCGGTCTCCTCGTCGAGCTGCTTCGGTTCCAGCGCACACTGGATCAGCATCAACAGGTTCGCCACGATCGGCTGCACCGACAGGGGACGGTCTTCACCGACGACCTTGGTGGGTACCCCGGCGTGAGTGAGCGCGCGCGCGATGCTCGGCAGGTGTTCGTTCGGGCTGCGGGAAATGACGGCCATTTGCGACCACGGCACGCCGTCCAATAGGTGGGCTTTGCGCAGATGGGAGACGATGTGGTTGGCCTCTTGAGTAGCGGTCTGCAGCGTCACGGCCGTCACTTCGCCCGCGCCGACGCCGTCGACGGCATGCAAGGTGTGGTCGGTGGAGACCCTCCGCAGTCTGGCGGCGATGCCGCGGGTCGCCACCAGCGGTGCCTGCGCAGCCCGATGGCTATGGTCCAGCATGATTTCGCTCGCCGGTGAGCCGTCGGCGTGCGTGAACCACGAACCAAAATGATCCATGATGGATCTGTCGCCGCCGCGAAATCCGAACACGGCCGAGCCGAGGTCGCCGAAGGCGACCAGGGTGCTCCCCGCCGATGACAGCTGACGCAGCAACTGCCATTGGGCCGGGTCGGTATCCTGCAGCTCGTCGACGTAGACGTACCGCGGCGCAGTCATCAGCTGCGGGTCATCGCCGAAACGGGTGGCGGCCGCGCGTACGATCTCGGCCGAGTCGTAAATGTTGTTGCCGCGCACGCTCATCACGTCGACATAGTGGTTGAGGAAACGGGCCGCGCTGACCCACTCCGGACGTCCGTGCTCGCGGCCGAGCCTGGCGAGTTCTCCCGCGGTGACGCCGCGTTCCGTCGCGCGCAGTATCAGGTCCCGCAGCTGGGTCGAGAAAGCATTGGTTTTCAGGGCCGGCTGCAAGGGTTCTGGCCACTCGACCGTGCCCGCTTGCAGTAGTTCTCGGATGATGACGTCCTGTTCCGGTCCCTTCAACAGTTGCGGCCGCTGCCGTATGCCGTCTCCCGGAGCGTGACCGGGCAGGTTGAGTAGGGCGAACGCGAACGCGGCGAAACTGTAGGTGGGTACCTCTTCGCCGTCGACTCCCAGACGCACAGCGATCTCGCGACGTAGGGCGGCGGTGCCGCGTCGACCGAAACCCAAGACGAGTAGTTCGCGTGGGCGGATTCCCTCGTTCACGCGGGCCGCGACCGATTCGATCAACGTCGTCGTTTTGCCGGTTCCCGGGCCGCCCTGGACCAACAATGGACCGTCACGGTGGGCGATGGCACGCCGTTGGCGCGCATCGGGAGTCAGGAGGCGAAAATCCGTGTCGTCATGCGCGGGACGCGACACGAACCTGTATCGAGGCGCAGTCACAGTGCCCATGAAATCACGCACCAGTGACAGCGCCGTCTTCGCTGCGGGCTTGAGCCGGTTGCGGGCCGCCCACCCCAAGGTAGAGTTCAGCGCGTGACTTCAGGCGAGCGAATCCGGATCCCCGCGACGGAATATCCGATAGAGCAATACCGGCTGGACAACGGACTGAAAGTCGTCCTGAGCCCCGACCGAGAAGTGCCTGTCGTGGGCGTGGCGGTCGTATACAACGTGGGCATCCGTACCGAGCCGGAAGGCCGTACCGGGTTCGCTCATCTTTTCGAACACATGATGTTCCAAGGCTCCGAAAACGTCGCCAAGTTCGAGCACATGAACCTGATTCAGGGTGCGGGCGGCACACTCAACGGTTCGACGCACCTGGACTACACGAACTATTACGAGGTGCTTCCGTCCAATGCGTTGGAGCTGGCGTTGTTCCTCGAAGCCGACCGGATGCGGGGCCCGGCGATCACTGAGGAGAACCTCGCCAACCAGGTTGACGTAGTCAAAGAGGAGATCCGGGTCAATGTGTTGAACCGTCCATACGGCGGTTTCCCGTGGCTGAAGCTTCCGCCCGTCATGTTTGACACGTTCCCGAACGCCCACGATGGTTACGGTTCGTTCGAGGACCTCGATGCGGCGACGGTGGCGGACGCGCAAGAGTTCTTCGACACGTATTACTCCGCGGGTAACGCGGTATTGACTGTCGTCGGCGATTTCGACGCCGATGAGGCCAAAGCGATGATCGCGCAGCATTTCGGCGACGTTCCCGCCCGGTCCGCGCCGGACCGCCCCGACATCGACGAGCCGGACCTCGACCAGCAACGGCGCGAATCCTATGTCGACCCCCGGGCGCCGCTGCCGGCGATCTCGGCGGCCTGGCGCGTGCCCGACCCGAACGGCGAGCTGACCGCCTACCTGCCGTATGTCGTCCTGTCCGAATTGTTGACCGACGGCGACGCTTCTCGACTGGTCGACCGTCTGGTCCAAAAAGACCGCACCGCCACCAGCATCGGCGGCTACCTCGGATTCATGGGGGAACCGTTCTCCGTGCAGGGCCCCACGGCGTTTGTGCTGCAGGCTCATCTTCCGCCTGACGGCGACGCCGACAAAGTCATGGACACCATGGACGAAGAGTTTCGTCGACTCGCCGACGACGGAGTCGACGACTCCGAACTGGCGCGGATCAAGGCGCGCATCGCGGCGCAGGTACTACGAGACGACGACTCCGTCATGAACCGCGCATTGCGCATCAGCACGGCGGCGGCGCTTCACGGTGACGGCGAGATCGCCAACAGCATGGTGCGTCAATTGGGCGAAGTCACCGCTGAACAGATCAGGCAAGCCGCGGCCACTTTGACGCCGAACCGCCGCGCGTCCATCGAAGTCATCCCAGGGGAGAAGAACGAATGAGCACACGCACCATCCCGGAGCTTCGCGCGCAGACGGAATTTTCGGTGCCGGACTGTGAGGAACGCGAACTCGCCAATGGGTTGACGATTCTGGCGATCCAACGGCATGCCGTCCCGTTGGCCGAGGTGCGTCTTCGGATCCCGTTGCCGTACTCCGATGCTGCGACCTCAGCAGTGATGGCGCAGACATTGCTGTCGGGAACCGCCGATAAGTCGATGAACGACATCGCGATCCGCCTGCAGACCGTCGGCGGCAGCCTCAATGCGGCGGTCGATGCCGACCGTTTCCTCGTCGCGGGCAACAGCCTCAGCGATGGGCTGCCGGAACTGTTGAGCACCGTCGCCGAAGTCATACAGGCCGCAAGCTACCCCGACGACCAGGTCTTGACCGAACGCGAACGGCTCGCCGACCGGATCAACGTTGCGCGCCAGCAGCCCGCATACGCGGTGCAGCGGGCCCTGCTGGAACGCATTTACGGTCAGCACCCGTATGCGTCACAGACACCGGAACCCGAGGATGTCAACGAAGTCGACGGTGCGATGCTGCGCACGATGCACGCGCAGCGACTGCAGCCGCAGGGCGCGACCCTCGTCGTCGTGGGTGATTTGCCCGCGGGGCGGCTCCTGGACATGGGCGAAGCCGCCCTGACGGACTGGAACGGCGTCGCTGACGACCTCGTGATGGAGCCGGTGCCGCCGATCCAAGCTGCACCGGTGCGGTTGGCGGACCGGCCCGGGTCGGTCCAGTCGTCGATACGCATGGCGATGACGGCGCTGCCGCGCACGCACCCGGACAATGCGGCGCAACAGCTGGCGAACCTGATCTTCGGCGGTTACGCCTCGTCCCGCATGGTCGCCAACGTGCGCGAAGACAAGGGTTACTCGTATTCGCCCCGGTCGCTGATCGACCACGGCCAGGCCGGCAGCGTGTTGATCGTGGCCGCCGACGTTGCCACCGAAGTCACCGCGCCGGCGTTTTGGGAAATGCAGTATGAGCTCGGACGCATGGTCGCCACGAGCGTGACGGAAAAGGAACTGGAACAGGCACGCCGGTACGCCCTGGGATCGTTGCGTCTGGGCACGTCGACGCAGTCGGGGCTGGCCTCGTTGACATCGACGTTCGCAGGCCATGGCCTGCGCCCCGGATGGCTGCTCGAGCATGCCAAGCGCCTCGCCAACGTCACGGTCGACGACGTGCGTCGGGTTTCGCAGCAGCTGCTGGCACCCGGAGGCTGCTCCACCGTGATCTTGGGCGACGCCGCGCAGATCAAAGAACCGATGGAGCTGCTGGCTAACGTGGAAAGTTCCTGATGCACCGGCCGCAGTTCTTCCGTACCTATCTGGACCGTGCCGCGCATAACCGGAAAGACGAGGAATGGCTCAAAGAAGCGTGGGAGCGCGGTCGAGTCCTCGTGGTGGACCCGGAAACAGGCAATGTCGAGACCGACGGGCAGGACCCGCCGGGGCTGGTTTTCCGGTCGCCGGACGACGCGCCGAACGGGATCCGGCTTTACCTGGGTGGTGAGCTGCGGCCCTACTTCGCGGTCACGGCAACGGTATCGGAGGGGGCCAACCTACGTCGGCTGGCCACACGCCTGTCGGAATTCGAAGCCGACATCGTGATGGAGGCCGTCGCATTGGCGCGCTGGCACTCCGACCATGTCTTCCATCCGGCCACCGGCAACCCGACCGAAGTAAGCAGCGGGGGTTGGGAACGCCGCGACGGGGAGAAGGTGATCTGGCCCCGGACGGATCCGGCGATCATGGTCCTCATCACCGACGGCGCAGACCGGTGCCTGCTCGCTAACGGCGTTTCCTGGCCCAGCGACCGGTACTCCTGTGTGGCAGGTTTTGTCGATCCGGGTGAGTCAGCGGAGGCGGCGTGCCACCGCGAAGTCTTGGAAGAGGTCGGTATCGACATCACGGGCCTGTCGTATGTGGCGAGCCAGCCGTGGCCGTTCCCGCGTTCCCTCATGCTCGCGTACAGCGCAGTCGGTGACCCGGACGCCACCATCACAATGGAGCCGGAAGAAATCGCCGACGCGCGCTGGTTCACCCGCGAGCAGGTCCGTGACGCGCTGGCGGGACGCCCCGCCCCGCTACAGACCGCGCAGTCGGCATCGATCGCGCGGTTCCTGCTCGAACGGTGGGCGGCGTAGCAATAGCTATGCAGGCCCGGCGATGCTTGGGGCCTTGTGTTGGTGGCGCTAGACAGTCAAACGTCCGAGGGCACCGACGAACTGCGTATTCAGGTCGCGGGCCTGGAACCCGGGTTCTGCGTGCCACATTTGGTAGTCGGTGACGCCGGGTTCGACAAGGGTGAAGCCTTCGAACAGTGCCTCGACTTCCGCGTCGGTGCGCAGCTTCGACGGCGGGTAGTTGTATTTCGTGATCGCCTGCGCGATCGCCTCTTTCACATGAGGCGCGCTGCGGTCGGACACGTGCGAAATGGCGAGGTAGCTTCCGGGCGCCAAACGGGACCGGATGTCTCCGATCAGTGCCTTCGCTTCGGCTTCGTCGACCGTGGTTTGCAGGACGCTGAGGAGTAGGACCGCGACCGGCTTCGACAGATCCAGCTCAGCCTGCACGATCTCGCTGTTGAACACCGCTTCCGGGTCGTTCAGGTCCGCCTCGAGCGTGGCGAGCCCGGGCGAGGTCGCCCGCAGTGCCCGGTTGTGTGCGGCAACGGCGGCATCGTTGTCGACGTACACCACACGCGCGCCCGGTTCGATCTTCCGCGCGGTGTCGTGCACGCTCGGCGGGCTGGTCGGTATACCGCTACCGAGGTCGAGGAACTGAGTCACGCCTTGGCGCACGATGTAATCGGTGACTCGTCGGCCAAACTCCTTGTTGAGTTTGATACTGACGGACAGCTCGGGGTCTTTTTCGACGATCGACTTGGCGAATTGTCGGTCGGATTCGAAGTTGTCCTTGCCTCCCAGCATGAAGTCGTAGGCGCGGGCGACGCTCGGAGTGGTGGTGTCGATGGGTTCGGTCGGGGTGGTCATGGTCACAGATTACAGGTGACTGTGGTAGCCGCGGCATCCCGATTCACAATGATCACGGACGCGGTGGATGGATTCGTTAAGCGCGCCAGTGATAGTCGTGCGCAATACGGATTGTGGAGCGTTGTCGCGAAAGTAAAGGGATCGGGGAACGTCGATCCTTTGGTGCGGTGTCGGTGTCTGTTTCCGGATTTCCGAGTCGTGGGCGTTCGGCACCGTGACAGGGCCATGGGTGCCGCTGTACGGCACCGCGCGTGTCTGCGCACGCACGCAATGTCGAATAAATTCTAAGTGGACCAATAATTGCACTACAATCCGCAAATTCCATCGACCGGGATAGCGCGATTTCGCATTATGCTGCGTGACACAGGACGATTCAAGTTCCGGCCTCGCCGCTCTTGAATAAAGACCCCCGCTCCGCCGCAATCGAGGCCTGCATCGATCGGTGCCCGCTGGGCCTCGTGGTGGACTATTAAGGAGAGACAGTGTCCGAAAACTCAATCTCGCGCCGATCGTTGATGCGCGGTGGAATTGTCGTCGGCGCCGCCGGTACCGTCGCCGCCGCTACGGGTGTCGGAATCTCGATGGCTGAAACGCCAGGGACCACCGCGAAGGCCCCCGCGATCATTGACGCCGCAGCGTGGAACGCGCGCAAACCGTCCTCGGCGTCCGAGAAACTGAACTCGCAGCCGCACTACATCGTCGTGCACCACATGGCCAGCACCAACGACGTCGGCGAAGATGAGGCGGCAGCGAAAGACATCGCTTACCGCGTCCAGGGCTGGCACATGGACGGCAACGGCTGGAACGACTCGGGACAGCAGTTTTCTGTCAGCCGCGGCGGCCACATCATGGAGGGGCGCCAAGGCAGCCTCGACGCCATCAAGGATGGCGGCTACTTCATGCGCGGCATCCACGCCGGCAAGCCCGCGAACTCGGAGTCGATCGGCATCGAAAACGAGGGCACGTACTCGGAGGTCGAACCTCCAGAGACGCTGGTCGGCGGCCTGACCGAACTGGTGTGTTACATCGCGACGCAGTACAACATCCCGGCCGCGCAGGTGTATGGCCACCGTGACTTCATGAATACGGATTGCCCGGGCACGCAGCTGTACATGCGGATCCAAGAACTGCGTACCGCGATCAATGTCGCGCACGGCAACGAAGAGGGCCCGGTGTGGGCGGGCTCCCGCCTTGGTACCCGCGGCGAGCGCGTCAAGTCGGTCCAGTACCTGCTGAACCAGCACAAGGTCACCACCGAGGTCGACGGTTCATTCGGTGAACTCACTGACGCCAACGTCAAGAAGTTCCAGGGTGATAAAGGGCTCGTGCAGGACGGCATCATCGGCCCGAAGACTTGGGCGAAGCTCAATGTCGAACTCAAGCAGGGCGACAAGAACGACGCCGTCAAGGGCGTGCAGAGCCAGCTCAGCACGAACCATGGCATCCCGACGACGGTCGACGGCGATTTCGGTCCCACGACTAAGAAGAACGTCGCGGCGTTCCAGGAAGCACGCGGCCTGAAGGCCACCGGCGCGGTTAACGCCGCGACGTGGCAGTTGCTGGTCGCTTAGGTTGCTGCAGGAGACTGCGCAAGGCCGTTGAAACCCGGTTTTTAGGGCCCCACTGCTGAACTGGTCCCCGGAAGTTGGACTGAGAAATTCAGTTCCGCTTCCGGGGAGCACTTCATGCGGTGGGGCCCTTTTGTGTGCCCTGAATTGTTTGGGCATAAAGATGCGGCGCCCGGCAGGTGGTGCCGAAGCGCCGCATCAAGGGTCCGCTATTTAGAAGACCTGGGGGTTCCATGCGGGGTTGTGGGCCCGGGGTTCTTCCCAGTGGCCCCAGCCGCGGGTGTGCGCTTGTTCATGCGCACGCAGAGCGTCCCAGTTCGCCGTGGTGGCACCGAGACGGTTCATTTCACATTGGTCGTAAATGATGTAGAAGTAGCCGACGGTGTCGTAGCCGGCCCAGCCGACCTGCCCGTCGTAACAGTCGCCACCGTAGTACCAAGGGACGTTGCCGTCGTAGTCCGGGACGAAAGTGTTGCCGTAGTACTGGTACGGGGCAACCTCGTCGGCCGTCGATGCCTTGGCTTCGGCTTCGTGCTCGTGACCTTGGTGTTGGTCCGAGACGTCTTCGAACGAAACGGGCATCACGAGGCCTTCGTCGCCGTATTCGATCGCTTCTCCGCCGACGTCATCGCCGGCTGCTTCGATCGCGGCCAAGGCTTCGGGGTGGGGGATGTCTTGGCTGTCGGTGTCGGCAAAGGCTACGGCCGGGATCGCCGCAACCAACAGGCCGGCAGCGGCTGTCGCTATTCCTAGTCGCAGTCGCATACGACTCCTTATTTTGGGGGTCTGATTGATCCGGGCGGATCAATCAGAGATAGCTTCCCAAGACAGGTACATAAAAGTGCCACAAGTTTGGGGCAGACATGCGGTGTCTATATGGACACTAAAAAGCGGGATATGAAGGGCTGCAACATATCCCGCTTCAGAGAAATATAGTGAAAATTATTCGGATTTCTCGAGGGCCTCTCGGACCTGGACGATGGTGGGGTTCGTCATCGTCACAGTTTCGCCCGACTTGGTGGGAATCGTGACCGTCGGTACCGTTTGGTTGCCCCCGTTGGCTTCCATCACGAACTTCGCGGCCTCGGGGTTCTCCTCGATGTCGATGACCGTGTATTCGATGCCTTCGCGCTCCATCTGACTCTTGAGCCGACGGCAGTAACCGCACCATGGGGTGGAATACATTGTGACCATTATGGAACCTTTCCTCGTTGTCTATAGAGCACAACATATCGGTGACCGCGGTTCATTCCGCAGCGTGATCCAGACGGCGAGCACTGCCCCCGACCATGTCCGAGGTCGGTGGCAGCATGGACGACTGTGATGGCTGAAAACTTGCAGGAAGTACTGGCCGACCTCGACGCCGAACAAGCCGCCGCCGTCTCCGCCGGGGCGGGGCCCGTATGCATCCTCGCCGGCGCCGGTACCGGCAAGACGCGGGCGGTCACGCGACGCATCGCTTACCGGGTGCGCCGAGGCGACCTGCGCGGCCAACACGTCATGGCCGTGACGTTCACCGCTCGCGCGGCCGGCGAACTTCGCGATCGGCTTCGGCAGCTCGGCGTCGGCGGGGTGAACGCGCGAACGTTCCACGCTGCGGCGCTACGACAGTTGCGGTACTTCGGGCCGCGAGTGTTCGGCCGCGATGTACCGGAGTTGCTCGATTCGGGCTGGAAATTCGTCAGCATCGCCGCGGCCCGCGCCGGCCTGCAGCGCATGGACAAGACCAAGAATCGCGACCTCATGTCCGAGATCGAATGGGCGTCCTCGATGCTGATCGAACCCGATGACTACCCGCAGGCGGTGTATCGGGTGGGACGAATACCGCCCATGGATTCGCAGGAAGTCGCGAAGGTGTTCGCCGCCTACCGGGAGGCGAAACAGCGCGCCGGCGTTATGGATTTCGGTGACCTTCTTGCGCACACGGCCGCGGCGATCGAGACCCACGAAGACATAGCCGAACAGATCCGCGGACAGTACCGCTTGTTCGTCGTTGACGAATACCAGGACGTCAACCCGTTGCAACAGCGGTTGCTGGACGCCTGGCTCGGGGATCGCGACGACCTGACCGTCGTGGGTGACGCGAGCCAGACCATCTACACCTTCAACGGCGCGACCTCCCGTTACCTGCTGGACTTCACGAAGCGGTACCCGAACGCGTCGGTGACCAAGCTGGTGCGCGATTACCGATCGACGCCCCAGATCGTTTCACTCGCCAACGACGTCATCGCCGACGCGGCGGGTGACGAGTCCGCACTGTCGCTGAAACTCGTCGGTCAGCGCTCCTCGGGACCGAAACCGGTGTTCGACACCTACTCGGACGAGGCGGCGGAGGCACAGGCGGTCGCACAGCGGTGCGCCAAACTGATCGCCGATGGCGTACCGGCACGCGAGATCGCGGTGTTGTACCGCACGAATGCGCAGTCGGAGGCGTACGAGTCGGCGCTGGCGGACGCGGAGGTGTCGACGGTCGTGACGGGCGCGCAGCGTTTCTTCGACCGGCCCGAGATCCGCAACGCTGTGGTGGCTTTGCGGCGCGCAGCGGTCACCGACGCGGGCGACCAGCCGTTGGCTCCCACGGTCGTGACCGCTTTGGAGGCCATCGACTGGCGCCCCGACGATGTCGTTCCCGGCGGTGCGGCCCGCGAGCGGCACGAGGCGGTCGCGGCCTTGGTGCGCTTGGCCACCGATCACAGCGAGTTGAGTCTTTCCCAGTTCATCGATGAACTGGGCAGGCGTGCCGCCGCGCAGCACGCGCCCACGCTTGACGGCGTGACGTTGGCGTCGCTGCATTCGGCAAAGGGTTTGGAGTGGGACGTGGTTTTCCTGGTCGGCCTGGCCGAGGGAACGATCCCGACCTCGCGCGCGCGGACGACGGCGCAGCGCGAGGAGGAACGTCGCCTGTTGTATGTGGGGATCACGCGTGCGCGTCTGGAGCTGTACCTGTCCTATGGGTTGGTGCGTTCGGAGAACGGTCGTCCCCGCGACCCGAGCTCGTTGCTCGACGGTCACGGGTTCGGTGGCCCAGCTGTGAAGCCTCAAAAAACCGCGGGGAGCGGCTCTTCACGCAAGCAACGTTCGAGTAAGCGTCATGCGTGCCGTGTCTGTGGCGGAACTTTGTCGGACGGCCGCACCCGGAAGTTGGGGCGGTGCGAGACGTGCCCATCCGACCTGGATGAGGCGTTGTTTGAGCGGCTGCGGCAATGGCGTAAGGAGACGGCCAGCGAGGCGGGTGTGCCGGCGTACGTCGTGTTCACCGACGTCACGCTGACTGCCATCGCGGAGCGTCGTCCGCGGTCGGTTGCGGAGCTGGTGTCGATCGCGGGCATTGGGCAGCGCAAACTTGACCAGTATGGCGAGGCGGTCTTGTCAATCGTCACGGAATGTTCGCCGAAGTAGCATGTTCGGCCGAGTAAGGTTGACTGAAAGTATGACTTCAAAAAAAGTTTGTGAAACCACGTTTATTCAGTTGCGGTCTGCTTAATGGCAGGCATAGCCTGACAAGAAGCCGTCGACAGTGACGGGTGTCCGTTTCTATTTGGAAGGAGGAGGTGTTCACAGTGATCAGCAAGATTTTTGATGATGCCGACAGCCGCATGGTGCTCGGTGTGTCCAATGGTCGTTTGCCGCAGGCTTTGTCGACCGCTGGGCTGCTGTCGCCCGTGTCCTCCTTCCGTGTTGGACGCCCTGCCCCGCTGTGCCTGGATACCGGTGCCTCTTACGAGGGCACCACTGTGTCTGCGCGCAAGCCGGGCGATCAGGTGTCGGGCAACGCCACTAATGAAGGCGGCGCTGCTGCTGGCGTCATCACGGACGTCGATGGGACGCGTGGGCTTCCGCCTCGAAAGAGACCAGTATATCGATGGGGATGAATTTCCCCTGACTGGCTCGTTTCGAGGCCGCGGAACCCACACCGGGATCCGCGGCCTTTTTGTATGACCCGAAAAGAACAGATGACTATCCAAGGAAGTGAGGTGGCCGGGTTGATGACCCTCGGCCCCGCCCTGCGTGAGCAGGCAATAGACCAAGGTGTGGACCTAGCATGCCGGGAGTACGACGCGGACCTTTGGTTTGCCGACACTCCCACCGAACTTGAGTTCGCCAAGTCGCTGTGTGGCGACTGCCCCGTTAAAACCGAGTGCCTCGCAGGCGCCATGGACCGCCAAGAGCCCTGGGGCGTATGGGGTGGCGAAATCTTCGAAAGCGGCACAGTCGTGGCGCGTAAGCGTCCCCGCGGCCGTCCGCGTAAAGACGCCGCCGCGATCGAAGCTGCAGCAGAAGAGGCGCTCGCGAAGCGCACCGCCAAGACTCTGGTCGGGACGGAGGCTGCCTGATGTACACACACCTGCCTCACGGCGTAGAGACCAGCGCGATTCCGGCCACGGTCGAACGCATCTCGCCGAACGCGACACAAAACCGTACGACGACAGCACCGGGAATGGGAGCCATCAAAATGCAACTCATCAATGAAGCCTTGGCGCGAGCACGAATGCGTAGGTCACGGCCATACGTACCACGACATCGGCGCCCGGCGTTCCAGTCGCTGCGGTCGCGGCAGCGACGTCGCGTGGCGATGCAACGCTGAACGAACGGCTCCCGCTTCGGCGGGAGCCGTTCGTCGTTAAGCCTCGGCGAAACCGGGCAGCCATTCCTCCAACACGGGTCGCCACGCGGCGTGCGCATTGAGCTGACACATCAGGCCGATCGAGCCGAGCGTGACCCGGTGGATCAGCAGGTACGACGGTGGGAGATTCATCTGCTTGTTCAACGCATACGCGGGGCTACTGCGATCGGCCAAGCGGGTCGCCTGTTGACGGATCCACGACCGCGTGAACTGGAACTCGTCACCGGAAAGCGGCTCGAGCAGAGGCAATAGGTATTCCAACACCGCCTCGGGATCCATGTCCGCATCCGCAGCGATGAACCCCTCCGCCTGCAAGCCATCGAACACCGCATGAGCGTCGCCGTGCAACGCGAGGCGAAGCAGCGTGCCGATCGGTGTCGGCAGCCCATCGGGGAACCGCGCGATCGCACCGAAATCGAGGACGACGAGACGCCCATCCTCGTGCATGCGGAAATTGCCGGGATGAGGGTCCGCGTGCAGCAGACCTGCCCGTTGTGGCCCGGAGAAATGCAGGATTGACAGGTTCCGGCCAGCGCGGTCACGCACGTCCTGGTCGCCCGATTCAATGATCTTCGACAACGGCGTGGCGTCTGACCATTCCGTCACCAGCACGGTGGGCTGCGCCGCGACCACCTCCGGGATAAGGATGTCCGGGTCGTTTCGATACGCGTCGGCGAAGGCGCGTTGCGCGCGGGCCTCATGCTCGTAGTCGAGTTCTTCGACGATGCGCTCACGAAGCTCGGCCACCAGCGGTTTGATGTCCAAGCCCGGCTGAAGAACGCGAAACAACGAGGCGAAACGTCCCAGCTGTTTGAGGTCCGAGACGAGAGCGTCGCCGGCGCCCGGGTACTGCACTTTGACGGCGACATCTCGACCGTCGTGCCATCGGGCACGATGCACCTGGCCGATGCTCGCCGCGGCAGTGGGGGAGTCATCGAATTCGTGGAACCGGCTGCGCCATTCGTCGCCGAACTGCGCGGCGAGCACGCCGTGGACGCTGGAGGCGGGCAGGGGCGGTGCGGCCTCCTGCAACTTCGTCAATGCGGCCCGGTACGGTCCCGCCATGTGTTCCGGCAAGGCGGCTTCGAACACCGACAGTGCCTGACCGAGCTTCATGGCGCCGCCTTTGAGCTGGCCCAAGACACTGAACAGCTGTTCGGCGGTGCGTTGCTGCGCCTTTTCGCTGATGACTTCTTCCGCCAAGCCGCTGACTCGGCGGCCGAGGCCGAGCGCGGCGCGCCCCGCGAATCCGAGTGGAAGACTCGCAAGTTTCGTTGTACGCGATACGGGGCCGCGAGGAATGTCGCTCACGCGTCTATCGTGCCACGCCTGCTGCACGTTGACGTAAAACGACGCGTACCTTATGGGTAAGCGCGGCGTGGCCGACCGTAGTCGGGCGTGTTTCGTGGCATTCTGTGCGGCGGAACATCGAGTGTTCCATGCCGAGAGATTTAGGGGGCATTATGACGAAGACGTACAACGGGTATTGCGTGAAATGTCGGGAGAAGCGCGACTTTTCGGGTGCCATTGAAGAAACCGCATCTGGGCGACGGATGGCTAAGGGCACATGCCCGGTCTGTGGTACCAAAATGAATCGGATTCTTGGCAAGAACGACTGAGATCACCCCGTCGCGCTCCCATATCATGGGACTCCGGCGGGGATTTTTTGTCCGTTAACAGGACAAATCAGGATAATTCAAGTTCAAGTGGACTGTACGTCTTAGCACAAGCTGGATAGCGTGATCGACATGGCCCGGAAAGCGAGCCCACCGGTCGATGTACGGCGCAGTGCCCGCCGCCGCCGCACGGTGTCTGCCTACCGAGACGGTGAGAGGGTCGTGGTCTTGATACCCGACCAATTCACCAGCGCCGAAGAGGCCGAGTGGGTGGACCGAATGCTGGGGCGTTTGAGCGCTCGCGATAAACGTACCGGTCGAGGTGGTGACGATGCCCTCAAAACCAGGGCGATCAAGCTGGCGAAGCGGTACTTCGAGGATTTCCCGGCAGCAGCGCGCCCCTCGAGCGTGAAATGGGTGAACAACCAGAACAGCCGCTGGGGCTCCTGCACGCCCGACGACGGCACGATCCGCCTGTCATCGCGGCTCACCGACATGCCGGGCTGGGTCATCGATTACGTGCTCCTGCACGAACTGGCACACCTCGTCGTCCCGCGGCACGGCAAGGACTTCTGGGCGCTCATGAGCCGCTACCCGAAAACGGAACGCGCCCGCGGATACCTCGAAGGCATCGCGGACGCGGGCATGCTGGCGAGCCAGGACCTGGCCCCCCAGAAGCAGAAGGCCTAACGTTCCGGACGGTTGTCCCCGTCGTCGTCCTCGTCCTCATCGTCGGGTTTTGGATCGTTCACGGCCAACTGATCGAAAATCGACATGTCCATGTCGCCCAGCTCGGCGTCCCCCTCGAGGAAACTGGACGGGTTGTCCAGGTCTTCCTGCGTCGGGATCAGATCCGGGTGCGACCACACAGAGTCGCGGCCATCCACCCCGCGCTCTTCGGTAAGCCGCTGCCACAGGGCGCGGGCTTCGCGCATCTTCTTCGGGTTCATCTGCAGGCCCACGAGCGCGGCGAAGGTCCGCTCAGATGGCCCACCGGTAGCGCGTCGGCGCCGCGCCGACTCCGTGAGTTTCTCCAGAGACGGCAGGCGGTCACCGGCCGCCTCAGCCACGACATGGCTGACCCAGCCGCCAACGAGCGCGAGGATGTGATCCAGGCGCGCCAATGCTGCTTCTTGAGCAGGAGTTTCGGTCGGTCGCAGCAGGTCGCCCAGGTCGATCTGCTGCATGGACTCCTGGTTCGTGAAATCCAGCTCATTCGCGAGCGATTCGACAGCATCTTGATCGATGTGAATTCCGCTGGCGTATGCCTCGATGGCGCCGATGACGTGCGCGCGAAGCCACGGGACGTGGCTGTATAGCCGGTGGTAGGCGACCTCGCGGAGCGCGACGTATAGGCGCACCTCGTCCCTGTCGATGTCTTCCATTCCCTCGGCGTACTCGTCGAGGTTCGTCGGCACGATCACGGCTGTGCCCTTGGGGCCGAGCGGGAGACCGACCTCGGAGGAACTCAGCACCTCCATGGAAAGCTCCGCCATCGCCTGACCCAACTGGGCGCCGAATAGCGTCGAGCCGATGCCTTGCATCAGGTTCGCCATCGGGCCGAGCAGGCTGCGCACGTCTTCGGGCACGAGTTCGTTCAACGCGTCGCCCATTTTTTTGGCCAGCGGTTCGGCGAGCTCACGCCAGGTGCCGACCGTGTGCGCGATCCAATCCTTGCGCGTCCACACGGCCGTGGCCGTGGTGCCGCTGGGGAAAGTCGTGGAGTTTTCCAGCCAGAGGTCGGCCAGACGCAGGATCTCGTTCGTGGAGTCCTTGTCGCTTGATTTGAGGATCGGGTCTTCGTCGACATGTTGGTTGGCGACCTGCCGCGCGAGGTCCCAGTTGACTGGGCCTGAGGCGGCTTGCTGCGACATGAACTGTTGCAGCTGCGCCATCATCTGCTGCATTCGTGGATCGTTGGGATCGGGCATACCCCCGGGCATGCCTCCGAATCCAAATGGGTTATCCGGGCTCACAGATACAACGGTACGTCAAGGAACTGAGCGGCAGCTGAATGCGGGCATCGCGGTTTCGCGTAAGGCACGTAAGCTTTGCTGAATGAAACGGCGTGGCGTGACTGTACTCATCGGCGCGATCCTCGTGGGATTGCTGACGTGGCAGGCGATGTCTATGCGTGTCGCGTACGTGGGGCTCGGGCCCGGCCCGACCGTGGACACCCTCGGCGAGGTGCAGACGAAAGACGATAAAACGGTCGAGCTCATCACGGTGGACGACGCGAAGGGCGGCGAGACCGACGGACAGCTGCGGCTGGTCACGGTCCGTGTCCACGACCATCTTCAGCTCGCCGAAGCGATCAGCTATTGGCTGTCCGACGATTACGCCGTCATTCCGCGCCAGCTGCAATACCCGGACGACAAGTCCAAGGACGAGATCTCCGAGGAGCAGGACAAGCTGTGGAAGAGTTCGCAGTCGGCCGCCGAAACCGCGGCTCTGCGGGAACTGGGCGAGCCGGTGGAGGTCACGGTCAGCGCCGTGGACTCGGACTCGAAGGCCCACGGTGAGCTCGCGGTCGACGACGTCATCACCGCGGTGGAAGACCATGCGGTGACATCGCAGTTGAAGCTCAAGGGGCTGCTGGAGACCGCGTATCAGGAAAACAAGGATGAGCCGGTCGATGTGACGGTGCAACGCGACGATGAAGAGGTATCGGCGCAGATCACACCGGAAACGGCCGACGGTGAGGTCACGGTGGCCGGCATCGAGTTGGAGGCCGTCCAGGACGACCCTTACGGCATCGAGATGCATGCCGAAGATCTGGGGATCGGTGGGCCCTCGGCCGGAATGATTTTCGCGCTTGCCATGGTGGAGAAGGCCTCCGGCGAGAATCTCACAGGAGGGGAGATCGTGGCCGGCACCGGGGAGATAGACGAGGAGGGCAAAGTTGGCTCCATTGGTGGTGTGTCGCAGAAAGTCGTCGGCGCGCACGAGGATGGCGCGACCGTGTTCCTCACCCCCTCGGCCAACTGCCAGTCGGCGGCAGCCAACGCGCCGGATGGGCTCAAGCTCATCAAGATAGACACTTTGGACGATGCAATTTCTGCCCTGAGGGACCTGCAAAATGGCCAAGAACCCCAAACCTGTTAAACATGTCCAAGGTACGAAGCTCGCAAACACATTGAGGGAGTAGCCGTGGCGACACGGACATCAACGCCGTGGCTCAGCCGCCGCGGCAAAATAGCAATCGGCCTCGTGGCCGCAGCCGTCGTTCTTTTTGCGCTGGGTAGCGCATTCGTGGGCCTGTACACGCGTTACCTGTGGTTCGATTCGATCGGCTACACGAGCGTGATGTCGACCCTGATCTGGTCGAAGGTGCTGCTGTTCATCATCTTCGGCGCGGTCACCGGCTTGTGGACGGCGGCGATGCTCTACATCGCCTATCGCTTCCGGCCGGACAGCGTCCCGCACACGCCCGAACAGCAGGGCATGGAACGGTACCGGTCCGCGCTCAACCCCCGGATTGGCTTGTGGATCGGGCTCGTCTCCGGCTTCGTCGGCATCATCGCCGGCATGTCCGCGCAGAGCAACTGGCAGCAGTGGCTGTTGTTCACCAACGCCAAAGACTTCGGACGTAAAGACCCCGAGTTCGGTCTCGACGTCGGTTTCTACGTATTCAAACTGCCGTTCTACGAATACATCATCGGCGTTGGGTTCACCTTGGTCGCGATCGGTATCGTCGCGGCACTGGCCGGTCACTACATATACGGCGCGGTGCGGATGTCGGGACGGGGTGAACGCATCACCTCGGCGGCTCGCTGGCATCTATCGCTGCTGGTTGGCGGGTTCCTGGTGCTGAAAGCGGTCGCGTACTACTTCGACCGATTCGCGCTGACGTTGGAGAACAACGATGTTACGAACTTGACCGGCGGCGGTTACACCGAAATGACTGCCCTGTTGCCGGCAAAGGAAATCTTGATCTTCGTCGCCGTGCTGGCGGCCATCGCTGTCGTGGTCTTTTCGAACTCGTTCGCGCGCAGTCTCGTCATTCCCGGGATGGCGCTCGGCCTCGTCGTCGTGTCGGCGATCGCTTTGGGTGGCATCTACCCGGCCGTGGTCAAATCGGTATCCGTCACGCCGAACGCGCCGGCCAAGGAGGCGAAATACGTCCAATACACGATGGACGGAACGATGTACGCCTACGGCATGGGGGACCTGCAACGCGAAAACGTCGACCTGAAGTCGGCCAGCGCCGACGCGCTGCAGGACTCGGCGGAAAGCGGCACCGTCCAACACACGCGCCTGATGGACCCGTCGATCGTCTCCGACACGTTCACGCAGCGGCAGCAGGCACGTGGATTCCATGACTTCAACGAAAAGCTCGATGTCGACAGCTACACCGATAAGGACGGCAACGTCCAGGACTATGTCGTCGGTGTGCGCGAACTGAACCCGAGCAAATTCAACGACTCCCAGCAGGACTGGACCGTGCGGCACACGATCTACACCCATGGCTACGGCCTGGTGGCGGCGACCGCCAACGAGGTGTGCGACAGCGGCCCGTACTTCGAATCCGGTTCGCTGCGCGAACTGCAGACCGGAGAGGGCGAGGAAGGTGATAGCGCCGATGCGTCGCCAACCAGCTGCCGCTCGAACTCCGACTTCGTTGACATCGAGCGTCCGCAGATCTACTTCGGGGAACTCAACGACGACTACGCGATCGTCGGGGTCCCCGATGGCGATAAGCCGCGCGAATACGACCACCCGGCCCAAGGCACCACGACCGAGGACGAAGGCGCCGACGAAGTCGAGGAAGACGGCGACGCCTACGTCACATTCGAGGGCGACACGGGCGTCGACGTCAGCTCCATGGGACGCAAGCTCGCTTACGCCTGGGAGTTCGGCGAATTGAAGTTCCTGCTGTCGGAGCAGTTCAACGAGAATTCGCAGCTGCTGTACAACCGCACGCCCCGCGAACGAGTGAAGCAGGTCGCGCCGTTCTTGACGATGGACAGCGACCCGTACCCGACTGTCGTGGACGGCAAGATCAAGTGGGTCATGGACGGTTACACGACGTCGAACGCGTTCCCGTACTCGAATTCGCTCAACCTGCAGGACGCGGCGTCGGACTCGTACACCAATGCCGGCGCGAGCCAGCAGGCCAACGAGGACATCAACTACATGCGCAACTCGGTGAAAGCCACCGTCGATGCTTACACCGGCGAGGTCGAGCTGTACCAGTTCGGCGACGAGGACCCGCTGCTCGATGTGTGGAATGCTGCGTTCGACGGCGTAGTCAAGCCAGAATCGGCGATCCCGGACGACCTGCAGCAGCACCTGCGTTACCCGGTGGACCACTTCAAGGTTCAGCGCCACCTGTTGCAGCGGTTCCACGTCGAAAGTGCCGAGGACTTCATCAACGGTTCGAAGGTGTGGCAAGCACCCAACGACCCGACTCAGAAGGACACGTCGCTGCCCCCGTACTACGTGGTGGCGGCGTACCCGGGGCAGGATGCGGAGCATTTCCAGCTGACCTCGAACTTCGCGCCAAAACGACGCGACAACGTGCTCGCGTCGATGATGACGGGGCGTTACGACGAGAACAATAAACCGATTCTGACGCTGTACGAGCTGGGCGGCTCCCAGGTCGAATCCACCGGCCAGGTCCACCAACAGATGACCAGTTCACCGGCAGTGACCGAGGACCGTAAGTCGTACGAGCAGCAGGACCTGAAGGTGCAGTGGGGCAACCTGTTGAGCCTGCCGGTCGGCAACAACATCATGTATGTCGAACCGATGTATGTGAGGCAGGAGACGTCGAGCGGGACGGCGCTGCCGTTGCTGCGCGGCGTGCTCGTGTCCTACGGCGGAAAGATCGGTTACGGGCCGTATCTGGACTCCGAAGGCAATCAGCAGGACGGTTTCGTCACTGCGGTTGGGTCCGTCGTGAGTCAGTTGACTGGCGATGATGATGCCGGTGACGACGATGCCGGTGACGACGACCAAGGCGACGGCCAAGGCGACGGCCAAGGCGAAGTGCCACAAGCTGTCCAGGACGCTTTGGACGCGATCGATGCGGCCATGGCGAAACTGGATAAGGCCGTCGACGACGGTGATCTTGCCGCCCAAGGCGAAGCGTTGCAAGAACTCGACTCCGCGATGCAGCAGTACAAGGAAGCCAAGGGCGCTTCTTGATGTCGGTGGTGTGGGGGCATCGATGCCCCCACACCACTCACTACACAGTGTTCAGTCGTTGCGGGGGCGGAACAGTCTCGCGTAGCGACCGGAGTCGTTACGGAAGTCGGCGAGTCGTACCGGGTTGCCTTGACTGTCGCAAAAGAGCGCGTATTTGCCGTTCGGCAGGTCGATGGGCGCGAAACGCCAATCCAGGTCGGGATGTTCGGTGTGGAATGTCGCCACGTCGGGCACTTTGAACACCGGGCCACTGCCGGCTTCCATCTCTACGGGATGCCGTTCCAGCATTATCTCTACATAGTTGGAGGCGGGGCTGGCCATCAGGGCGGTGTCAACGTCAGGGCGGGCGATATCTTTGAAGCCCAGTTCGAGGTAGAAGGCCGCAGCGGCTTCAAGATCCTCGACGGGATACATGGTGCACAGTAGTTCCATACCATTCGAGCCTGCCGTATCCGCCACATGGTCGGCAACCTACGGCCGGTCTGGCCGCTATGGCCATTAGCCCGATGGCGCTTCGAGAAGCGTTCTGCCGCTTAGGATCCAGCTCATTCAGCGTGTTCGGCCGGACACGTGGAGGGTAGCGTCCCAGCGTGTGGACCTGGGCGAAGATCACAATTATCGAGTCTGCGGCAAGTGCCATTCGGCGAAGGAATACGATATGGGTGGCGCTGGATTGTTCGGGTTGGTTTGCCTGAGCAATTCAGGTGGGCGTTTCGGTCTACGATCGAAACTCGCTCTGCAGTGGTTGTGGGACGACAGCCTTGGGACCGTGCAACCGGACTCTGCCAACGCGGTTCGCGGTCGGATGCACTTGGGTGTGCTGGGACAAAGGCTAGTATGACCACATCTGATGACGCCCGGTTGGTTGCTTTGGTGGTGCCGCGACCGGACCGGGCGTCATCGTTCGTTTTCCCGGTCGTTGAGTTTCTCCCGCGGTGCGCGCCGTTCATTGGTTGAAGCTTCAAGTGGACCTTAGGATGGGTGCATGGATGCGCCACGCTGGTTGACGCCGGGGGAACAACGCACGTGGCGTGCCCTGGTCTGGTCATCGCAGGTACTGCAGGAGTCCTTGGACCGTCAGCTGCAGCGCGAAGCGGGGATGCCGCACGCGTACTACACGATCTTGGTGCGGATGTCCGAACTCCCCGGCCGTCGATGCACGATGACCGAGCTGGCGCAGATGACACAGTTTTCAGCCAGCAGACTGTCGCATGCGATGACTCGGCTGGAGAAACGCGACTGGATTACCAGGGCTAAGGATCGCAGGGACCCCCGGACCACGATCGCGACGTTGACGGACACGGGCTTCGAAACGCTTCGTGTCGCGGCGCCGTCGCACGTCGAGCACGTTCGCTCCATAATCTTCGACCGTTTCGATGACGAAGAACAAAAACAGCTCCGCACTCTGTGCGAGAAACTTCTCGACACCTTTGCGGACCTTGAGGACCGCCGCTGGCCCTTCCCTGAGCAGGAGGACCTTGGCGGCGGGGCCGATGACGTCTTAGGCGGTGATGGTCGTGCGCTCAGCGGCCTTCCACTGGCGGAACCGTTCTTCGGTGTTACCGAGGCGCCAGTAACCGGAGATCGATAGCCAGTCGCGGTTGACGCAGCGTTCCTTCAACAGGTGCGGACGGATTCGTTTCATCACCGTCTCGGCTTCACCGTGCACGAACAGGTGTCCTTGACCGGGCGGGAATTCGAAACCCTTGACTGCGTCGACGAGCGAGCTGCGCGGGTTTTCAAGCTCGGATTCAGTCCGAAACAGCCACGTGAACTTGACCTTGGCGGGGCTGCTGAGAGACTGGATTTCTTGCCTGTCCTCGACCTGCAGGATGACGTGCGCCGAAGCGCCGGGGGCGAGCCGCTCCAGTGCCGAGGCGATCGCGGGTATCGCGCTTTCGTCTCCGACGAGCAAGTGCCAGTCGGCCTCATCTGACGGGCTGTATTTTCCGCCCGGGCCCAGCAGGCGCAGCTTATCGCCGGGTTGCGCGGCGACTGCCCACGGGCCGGCTATACCGACGTCGCCGTGGTAGACGAAATCGATCGTGAGTTCACCGGCTTGCGGGTCGAAGCTTCGGACCGTGTATGTGCGTTTGACCGGTTGCTGCTCACGGGGGAAATCGCGTTCGATGGCTTCCAGGTCGAACGGTTCGGGATAGGTGACGCCTTCCGGAGGGAACAACAGCTTGACGTAGTGGTCGCTGTCGTTGTTGTCGTGAAAGTCGCGGATCCCGTCGCCACCAAGCACGACGCGGACCATGTGCGGCGTGAGTCGTTGCGTGCGTTGAACCTCAAGTTCGACGACGTTCTTGGTTTTTTTGCGTGGCGTTTGAGACATACTTAGCCGACCCTCCTCGTGGCATGGTTAGGCAACCCTAACAGTCGAATTGTGTGGCGTTTGTGCAGGTACGGAAATCACGGCGTGCCGCGTGATGCATTACGCAAAGTGAGCCGATCCGCGGTGAAGGCAGCACGGCGACAAGATCGGCGCACGTCTAGGCTGTGATAATGGCGCCTCACGGCTTTCGTCGGTCATCACCGCCACGACGATGACCCCGCCGGCGACTTGAGGCGCATGTTCTGCCGGCTCGATTGGAAGAAATCAGAAGAATCATGAGCGTGATACTGGGGATTGAATCGTCGTGCGACGAAACCGGCGTCGGCGTCGTTCGCGAAGGGGAACTACTCGGGGACTGCCTATCGTCGAGCATGGACGAGCACAAACGCTTCGGCGGGGTCGTGCCCGAGGTCGCGGCGCGTGCCCACCTGCAGGCGATGGTCCCGACGGTGCACGCCGCGCTCGATGACGCCGGCCTGGGCTTGGCGGATATCGATGCCGTCGCTGTGACGGCCGGGCCTGGCCTGGCCACTGCTCTTCAAGTCGGTGTCGCCTCGGCAAAGGCTTACGCCCTGAGCCTGGGTGTCCCGTTGCTGGGCGTGCATCACCTCGCCGGACATGTCGCGGCCGATACCCTCGTCCACGGCCCGTTGCCGGCCGAGTCGATCGGGCTGATCGTGTCCGGCGGACACACGTCGCTGCTCCAGCTGCAGGACCTGGCTACGGACCCGATCATTCATCTCGGAGACACCGCCGATGACGCCGCCGGTGAGGCCTTCGACAAGGTCGCGCGCCTGCTCGATCTCGGATACCCAGGGGGCCCGGCGATCCAGCGGGCCGCCGAGAACGGGGACCCCGATGCGATCGCTTTCCCCCGTCCCACCACCGGCCGGTTCGGCTTCTCATTTTCGGGCCTGAAGACCGCCGTCGCGCGTTGGGTGAAGCGGCACGAAGGGCCGCTTCCAGTCGCGGACCTGGCGGCGTCGTTCCAAGAAGCCGTTGTGGACGTTTTGATGTCCAAAGCGGTCGATGCGTGTACCTCCCACGGTATCGGCACTCTCGTCATCGCCGGCGGGGTCGCGGCGAACGCGAGGCTACGGAAAGTAGCCGAGCAACGGTGCGCGGAGGCAGATATCACCCTGCGCATACCGCCACCTCGTCTGTGTACTGATAACGGCGCTATGATCGCCGCCGTAGGTGACCTGTTGGTCTCTGCTGAAGCAAAATGGTCCGCATTGGATATGACGACCGATCCGTCAGCGCCATTGACCAGCGCCGCAATTAGTTGCACGCATTGAGAAGGGAAAACAATGACAGACTCCGCGAAGCTGATCGAGCAGGAAGACCGGCACGGCGCCCACAACTACCACCCGCTTCCCGTCGTTTTGAGTCACGGCGAGGGCACTAAAGTCACCGACGCTGAAGGACGCGAGTACCTCGACCTGTTGGCGGCCTATTCCGCGCTGAACTTCGGACATCGCCACCCGAGGCTCGTGGAAGCCACCCGCAAACAGCTCGATAAGTTGACCCTCACCAGCCGTGCATTCCACAATGATCAACTCGGTCCGTTCTGTACAGAACTGGCGGAATTGGCCGGAATGGACGCCGTGTTGCCGATGAACACCGGCGCCGAGGCCGTCGAGACCGGCATCAAAGCGGCACGCAAATGGGGCTACCAGAGCAAAGGCGTGACCAACGGCAACGCCCGCATTATCGTTTTCGATGGCAACTTCCACGGCCGCACGACCACGATCGTCAGCTTCTCCACAGACGAAGACGCCCGCAAAGACTATGGCCCCTACACGCCTGGCTTCGATATGGCGACCTATGGGGACATCGAATCGGTCAAGTCTGCTATCACCGATGACACCGTTGCCGTCCTTGTCGAACCGGTCCAAGGCGAAGCCGGTGTGAAACTGCCGCCCGCGGGCTGGTTGTCGGAACTGCGCGAAGTCTGCACCGAAAACAACATGCTCATGATCGCTGACGAGATCCAATCCGGACTTGGCCGCACCGGCTACACGTTCGCGTGCGAATACGAAGACGTGAAACCGGACATGTACCTGCTCGGTAAGGCGCTCGGCGGCGGAATCATCCCGTTGTCGGCGGTCGTGGCCAACCGTGACGTGATGGACGTCTTCCAGCCCGGCCAGCACGGCAGCACCTTCGGCGGTAACCCGTTGGCGGCCGCGGTCGGTCGCGAGGTCGTCGCGATGCTCGCCAGCGGCGAATGGCAGACACGCGCCCGTGACCTCGAAAAGCATCTGCGGGACGCACTGTCGACGATCGATGACTCGATGATCAAGGAACTGCGGGTCCGCGGGCTGTGGGCGGGCGTCGAACTCTCCGATGCGGCCCCGGCGGCGCGTACCGTATGTGAACGCATGGCCGAGTCCGGCGTGTTGTGTAAAGAAACGCACGACACGACCGTGCGGATCGCACCGCCCTTGGTCATCACTAAGGAACAGATCGACCATGCTGTTGAGGTACTGAAAGACAGCTTGAAGAAATGACATAGGGGGCGCCGTGACGACCGTGGCCGTACTTGGGGCAGGAAAAATAGGCCAGACAGTGTTGGCAGGTCTAAAACGCGCCGGCTGGCCGGTCTCGTCCCTGCTAGCCACGGCACGGCGACCCGAACGGGCGCAGGCGGTCCGCGAAAATCTCGGTATCGACATCGTGTCGACCGATGAAGCGGTCCGCCGCGCCGACATCAGCGTCATCGCCGTCAAACCGCAGGACGCGGAGGCACTGCTTCGCGAAATGGCGCCGAGCCTGCCCGAAGGCAAGCTGGTGGTCTCGCTGTGCGCGGGCCTATCGACGGCATTTTTCGAGAAGCG
The DNA here is from genome assembly GCA_019112895.1 of Candidatus Stackebrandtia faecavium. Lineage (GTDB taxonomy): Bacteria > Actinomycetota > Actinomycetes > Mycobacteriales > Micromonosporaceae > Stackebrandtia > Stackebrandtia faecavium. The sequence continues at coordinate 6,248 of DXIM01000172.1, read as the reverse complement.
CCTGCCCGAAGGCGCTGCGGTAGTGCGGGTCATGACGAATACTCCCGCGCTGGTGGAAGAGGCGATGACCGTCCTGGCGCCGGGCAAGGCTGCTGTGGACAGTGACGTGACAGTGGCCGAGGAGCTTTTCAGTCCCTTGGGTAAGACCATCCAACTGTCCGAAACCCACCTGGATGCGGTGACGGCACTGTCCGGTTCTGGGCCGGCCTACTTCTACTACCTGGTCGAGGCAATGACAGACGCCGCGATCCTGCTCGGTTTGCCGCGCTCGACCGCGCACGAGTTGATCGTGCAAACGATCGTCGGGGCGGCGGCGATGTTGCGTGACACGGGTGACCATCCGGTAGAGCTGCGTGAGACCGTCACATCCCCGGCCGGTACGACGATCAACGCGGTCCGTGAGCTTGAACGTCACCGGGTTCGTGCCGCGATTGTGGACGCGGTCGAGGCGGCCCGTGACCGCGGCCGTGATATCGCCGCCACGACCGATTAGGGAAACGTCACCGGGTCCCCGGTTCCGTCACGAAGTCGATGAGTTCTTCGACCCGGCCCAGCAGCGCGGGCTCCACATCGGCGAAAGAGTCTACTTTTGACAGTATCCGCTGCCAAGCTTCGCCCGTCGTACAGTTCCAGCCGAGGGCGGCGATGACGCCCTCTTTCCACGGTTGCCCGTGCGGTACTTGCGGCCAGGCGTCGATACCGAGCCGCTGCGGTTTGACGGCCTGCCAGATGTCGATGAACGGATGGCCACAGACGAGGACGTGCGGGGAAGTGACCTGCTGCGCAATCCGGCTTTCCTTTGTGCCGTCCACGAGGTGATCGACCAGGACCCCGAGCCGGCGCTGCGGTCCAGGCTCGAAGTCCGCGACGATGTCGGTGAGGTCGTCGATTCCCTCGAGGTATTCGACGACTACACCTTCGGCGCGTAGGTCGTGGCCCCAGATTCGCTCCACGAACGCGGCATCGTGCACGCCTTCGACATAGATGCGGCTTTCGCGTGCGACTTGGGCGCGCAAGTCCGTAACTTGCCGGGACCCGGACGCGCTACGTTGGGGCGCGCGCGGGGCAACGGCCGGTCGCACCAGGGTGACCGGCTCGCCATCGATCAGAAAACCCGCTTTCGTCAACGGGAAAACCCTGTGTTTACCGTGCCGGTCCTCCAGAGTCACCGTCGTCTTATCGCAGGCGACGATGGCGCCGCAAAAGCCCGTGCCGGCTTCCTCGACGACCTCGTCGATACGTGCGTCGACTTCGGGTACCGGCCGCCGTTTCGGGTGGCGCCAATCCGTAGACAGAATGTCGTGTCCGTAACGCATGGTTTTCAGTGTCTCAGGCGAGCACTAACGCCGAATCGGTGCCACACTGGAGTCTCGATGAGGCAGAAATGATGGGTGGAGAAAATGTCGCACCAATGGCAATTCGACGGTCGGAACGGTCGGATAGTGGCGCGAATATGGTCACACGAGAACCCACGGTATTTGGCGGTCCTGGCGCACGGATACGGCGAACATATCGGACGGTACGAGTATGTCGCATCCATGCTGCGCGACCATGGTGCCGCAGTATACGGTCCCGACCATCAGGGACACGGCAGATCCGAAGGTGAACGGGTCGTGGTCAATGATTTCGAAAACGTCATCGACGATATGCACACGGTCGTGGGTAAAGCCGTTGCCGACCACCCGGATGTCCCAATTGTCCTGATAGGTCATTCGCTGGGAGGGATGGTCGCGGCGCGTTACGCGCAGCGTTACGGTGCCACGCTCGCCGCGCTGGTGTTGTCGGGGCCGGTCCTGGGGTCGTGGGAACCGGCGACATCACTGCTCGACCTCGACGAGATCCCGGATAACCCAATCGACGTGTCGACCCTTTCGCGTGACCCGGAAGTGGGGGAGGCGTACAACGCCGACCCGCTGATCTGGCACGGACCGTTCAAACGGCCGCTACTGGCCGCAGTCGACCGGTGTCTGAAAACCATCAATGCCTCCGGCAACCTGGGCGCCCTACCGACGTTGTGGCTTCACGGCGAAGCCGACCAGCTCGTCCCTCCGGGGCCAAGTCGCGACGGTGTAGACACGATCGCCGGTAGCCGGTTGACCTCGCGAATGTACCCGGACGCGCGGCATGAAATCTTCAACGAGACCAATAAGGATGAAGTTCTCGGCGACGTGACCGCTTTCATCGACCGCGTGCTGCCGTAGAACAGTCGCCATCGATCGTCGTCGCGGCAGGTTTCGGCATGTGCGTAACATGCCGATTCGCCGCGCCGACCATGTCTACCGCGTGCGATGCGGGGGCCGCCCACCAACGACCGTCACCGCCTCGGCGGCCGTCTCGCAGCCGAAACGCAGTGCGCGCGACACATCCTTGTCCCGCATCCATGACGCGAGGAAAGCACCCGTGAAGGCGTCCCCGGCGCCGACGGAATCGGTGACGGCACGAACAGGTGCGGCTGCTTCGGCGAGGAGGTCACCACCAGCCGCCGCGATCGCGCCGCGCTCGCCCACCGTCACCGCGGCGATCGGATAGTGCTCCGACAAAAGCCGTGCGGCCGCGGCTTCGTCGCGTTGCCCGCTCAACAGCATCGCTTCATCACGGTTGGGGACCACAATGTCGACAGTACTGGTCTCGCGCAGGAAGTTCTCGACGCCGAAATCGAGCAGAAACGAGGTCGAGGCCGGATCGACGCTGGTCGACACGCCCCGGGCCTCGGCCGAATCGAAAACGGCGGCGGCCAATGCCCGGCCCGAAGCGGAAAACAGGGTGTACCCGGAAACGTGCACATGAGCGGTGCCGTCGAGGAGCGCGTCATCCCAGTCGTCGCACGACAGGTGAGCGCCCGCGCCACGATCGGTGATCATGCTGCGTTCGCCGTCGTCGGCGATCAACGCCAAGACGACCGCGGTCGCCCGTTCAGCGTCGACACGCAGTTGCGCGTCGACGCCGTGACAACGTAGCTCGTCGGCGTGCCACGCATGAGTGTCGAGGCCGGCGCGCGCCAGCATCGTCACGCTCGCGCCACAGTGGGCCGCCCAGCTGGCCGTGTTCGCGCCGGAACCGCCCGGCCGCAACTGGATCGTGGCCGACGTGTCGGTGCCGTGCGCGATCGGCCCGTGCGGGTTGGCGACCACATCGGTGACGACGTCACCGAGAACCAATAGGCGACCGGACTTGTCAGATGCTGCGGACATACGCGGTCGCGATCTCACCCGCGAGCGCCACGTTGCCACGCACCGCGGCCAGATTGGCCTCCAGCGACGCCCCGGAAGTGTGTTCGACCAGGTACGACAGCAGGTACGGCGTCACATCCTGACCGGAGATGCCGTCCGTGCGTGCGGCTTCGAGACCGGCAGTCAGAACCCGTTCATGGAGTTGAGGATCAAGCTGAAGCTGCGTGGCCACCGGGTTACCGACGACGAGGGCACCGTTGTCGCCGTATTCGATCTGGGCCCGCATGATTGCGGCGATCACGTCGGGGGAGTCAACGGTCCAGTCGATGTCGTGGCCGCTGCTGTGCAGGTAGAAACCGGGGAAGGTGTCCGTGCGGTATCCGACGACGCCGACATTGAGGGTTTCGAGCCGCTGAAGGGTGGCGTCGACGTCCAGGATCGATTTGACGCCGGAGCATACGACGGTGATGCGGGTGCGGCTGAGGACGTCGAGGTCGGCCGATTCGTCTTGTGCCACGGTCCAGTCGCGGTGCACGCCGCCGAGGCCGCCGGTGGCGAACACGTCGATGCCGGCCTGCCTCGCCAACGCCGCTGTCGCCGACACGGTCGTGGCCCCGCTGGCGCGGGTGCCCGCGGCGATCGCCAAGTCCCGGTAACCGAATTTCCGGATCGTGTCGTCGTTGGCGACGCGATCGAGCTGCTCACTGTTGAGTCCGATGTGGGCAACGCCGTCGAGGATGGCGATGGTGGCCGGGACGACGCCCTGGTCGCGCAGGGTTGACTCGAATTCGGTCGCGACTTCGAGATTGCGTGGACGGGGAAGACCGTGCGCGATGATCGTCGACTCCAAAGCGACCACGGGTTCCCGGTGCGACAGCGCCTGCCGAACCTCTTCCGATAGCGAAACGATCTTCGGTGACATGCGTTCCCCTTTTTGTCTCGATCAGGATCTCGACGATATCCGGTGCGCCGGCGATCTGCTGTGGTCCACGTTTCAGTTGTGGGGGAGGTCGCTAAAGCTGCTGCCACAGCTGCGGGGTCAGCAGTTGGATACCGAGCACGAGCGCACCGAGGTTCAACATCGCGAACAGCACCAGCCACACGACCGCCGGTACGGCCGTGATACGCGCGAGCTGATCGGGGTCGGTCTGGCGTTGTCCGCGATGTCGCACTGCCCACGTTTCCCATACCGGACGCACCGCACCGAACAGGAGGAACCAGGTGCCCGCGTACACGATGAACGATTGGATCTCCGCGTCCGCCCACCACACGGTGGCGAAGATGACGAGCCCGGTGACGCCGGTGGCAACCATGCCGTAGAGGTTGCGGATGAACAGCGCCAAGGCAGCGAGCAACACCAGGTTCAGCCACAGCAGCAACACGACGTAACCGGTCGAGATGAGCCACGCACTCAAGAGTCCGAGTGCGGCGGGAGCGACATATCCGGCAAACAGCGTCGCGATGGCGCTGAATCCACGGCGGTCCCCGGCGGAGTAAGTGAGGCCGGAAGTGTCGGAATGTAGTCGGACGCCGCGGAGCCGTCGACCCGTCAATACCGCCACGAAGGCATGCCCGCCTTCGTGCACGATCGTGATGACGTTGCGGCCCCACCGCCACAGCGGACGGAACGCGATGACGGCGACGGCGGCGATCCCGGTGACGATGATGGTGAACAGTTCGGGAGGCGGATTTACCTGTGTGATGGTGTCCCAGATCTGCGCAATGACGTTGTCTTCCACCGCGCCTCCGATCATGTCTTGGTGTGAAGAGGTATGCGCGAGCATACGTGTCATGGTCCAGCGCACTGTGAGGCGAGCAGGCTCAGGGCGGCCGTCTTCAGCGAGGGCGGAGGCACCCGTCGCCCGGCGTGTGCGAAGTGGTCGGCACCGTCTTGCGGCGACAGTCTCACATGGATTACTCTAAGTCAGTAAGTAATGTCACACTGACTACTGTCAATGCGATCATAGGACGTGATTTCCGTGGCTGAATATGCACCGGACGCGCTGTTGTGGCTCGCAGACGAGATCGTCAAAGCTATTCCGTCGGCGAAGATGTCGGGAATTGTAGGCGATAAGAACCATGTTTACGGCTATCACCGTAGTCGTAACGTGCTTCCGGCTGACGACTACAGCGTCCAAACCAAGCCAGACAAGCAGGGGGACGGGGATGCGGCTGCCGCATTGGACATTTCCCTCAATGCTAAATGGATGAAAATCATCACTAAGCGGCTCATGGATTCCGCCAAGGATCAAAACGATCCTCGGCTCAACTACATGCGCGAGTTCTTCGGCACTCTCGATGGATCCACAGTATCCGGATGGGACACCTACTACGGGCGGGCCGTATCCAGCGACGACTCCCACCTGTGGCATGTCCACATGTCGCTCCTGCGCAAGTACTGCACTTCAAAAGACCACATGGCACACATCCTTTCCGTTATCAAAGGAGAAGAAGACATGGAACTTTCAGACCGCGTCAAAGTTTCCGACTGGATCCACAACAAGTGGGACGACGTCGACGAAGACATCTCCGTCAACACCGCTCTCGGCTCCAGCTATGGGCATGCGCGCCAAGCCAAAGACATCGTGCGGGCGGGGATTCCCGACATCCTGGCCGGCCAGAAGCAGATCCTCGAAGCGCTCCAAGGCGGAGCCGCGGGCGCGAGCCGGGTGGCGGAATCCGAAAAGATCGTTGCCGCCATCGTGAAGGCGCTTGACGAGAAACTCGATGACATGTCGGCCGACGACCTCGAGCCCATAGTGAAGGAGGCGGTCGAGGGCGCTGGCGCGGCCGAGTAGCCAAGCGCTGCCCCGGCACGCACTCGATACGTGCTTGTGAACGCCCCACCCCGGTGCTTCAAGAGTCGCCAACGGTGAACGAGATCAACAGCGGTAGTGCCGTTAAGCAGGGTTAACGGTGTGCTGCGCGGCTGTGACACACCACCCAGCGCCCCCGGCTTCGCGTCGCTTTTCCCATGAGTTAACGTTGTAGACGCATCCGACGCGGGGTGGAGCAGTTCGGTAGCTCGCCGGGCTCATAACCCGGAGGTCGCAGGTTCAAATCCTGTCCCCGCTACCA
>DXIM01000025.1 GCA_019112895.1 Candidatus Stackebrandtia faecavium | reverse complement strand
AACCAGCCGAATATTCGACAGTGAGCATTCCCCCAACGAAAGGCACACGTTGATGCAGGAGCAAGCGCGCGAACGAGTCGCCGTCTATGTCACTCGCCAGGGCACAGGCGGCACGGAGCTTCTACTATTCGGGCACGTGCACTTCCCCGAAGTGGGTTGGCAAGTCCCGGCCGGTGGAGTCGATCCCGGCGAGACACTGGACGAGGCCGCCTACCGAGAAGTATACGAAGAAACCGGGCTTCGTTCCATTGAGATGCAAGAGGCGCTGGGTATCCAGCAGGTCGCCCACCCGGTAACGGGGAAGCCGCGAGTCACCGTGTTCTTCGCTGCGTCGAGCAACGAATCTCGCAGTCAATGGACCCACACCGTCGATGAATCGACGGGCGACGACTCCGGTCTCGTATTCAAGTGCAAGTTCGTGCCCATCGACCAAGTCGCACTGGACTATTCGCAAGACCAGTGGTTGCACCTTCTCCGGCAACGTGTTGTGGGTATCGGGCGCCATGCGCGGCGCCATCCTGTACACGGCTGCGGCACGTATCTGGATGATTCCTCGTCATGTCGCTGATGCCGGACTGGTCGGCCTGGCTGATAACCGATACCACGGACTCGACCCCGACACTATCCTCACACCCCATAAAGGACGCGATGTGGCAGCCGTGTGCAAGACTTCTAACCGTGCCCACGCCCGGCTACGCAGCCTTGGCGAACCCGCCTGCGCACAACTGGAAAAATGGCGAATTGCACGAAAGGTCTCAGAATATGGATGAGTCAAAACTCGATCTTTTCCTTGTTGATCTATTGATTGATGACTACGGGTGGGATGAAGATAAAGCTGAGTCGGCTGTAGCGGCATGGCGCAGCAGCGGTTCAGTGCATAGTGAACTTGATGCACCTTATATTGCGGAACATATTTGGAATGCTTCAGAATAGCCTCGTACAACCACCGTTACCGGCGTTGCGTGCTCTCCACACGTGCGGAGGTGTTCCGTTTGTCCATGTCGAGTTGTTGGTCGACCATGGTTTCTGATAGCCGTATGGTGATGAACAGGTAAGGATTACGCCACAAAGGATGTTGAGAAGGGTGCCCTCCGAGGTCGCAGAGCTGGAGGGCATGTGACAGCGCCAACTGCACATTAGGTGCGCCAGTGAATGCTCCGTTCATGCGGCGGGCCCGTAGACCGTGGTGAGGGCGGCGTCGAGGTCGGCGATCAGGTCTTGCGAGGACTCCAGTCCGACGGCAAGCCGGATCAAGCCGTGGTCGCGGAAGGGGCGGCTGAACCCGGCTGCGCGCTCGGGAGGATACGTCTCGTAGGCGATCAACGTCTCGTCGTGGCCGAGAGAGACGGCGGACGTGATCAGTCGCAGGTCCTCGACGAACCGGATCCGGTCGGTGTGGTTGCCGGCGATGGCGAAGGCGACGATGCCGCCGTGCCCGCCTGCCAACTGCGCGGAAGCCGAAGCATGGTGTGGGTCTTGCTCGAGGCCCGGATAAGCGACGTGGACGACGCGAGGATCAGCGGCCAGGAACTCCGCGACGGCCTGGGCGTTCGCGCAATGCCGTTGCAGCCGTAGAGGAAGTGTGAGGGAGCCGCGCATGATCAGCCAGGCATTGAACGGGGCGATCGCCCCACCGACGAGATGGAGTGCGTCGAACTTGATGTCGTCGACGAGATTACGGCCGCCGATGACCGCTCCTCCCATCGCGTCTCCATGGCCGTTGATGTACTTGGTGAGCGAATGGAGGACAAGGTCGGCACCGTGCTCGAGGGGGCGCATCAGCGGAGGCGGGGTAAAGGTCGAGTCCACAGTGAGCAACACGCCGTTGTCGTGTGCTATCCGAGCCAGGGCGGCGATGTCGCCGACCTTCGGGTCAGGATTAGCGATCACCTCGGTGTGGATGAGTCGCGTGTCCGGCCGTACGGCCGTGGAGACGGCGTCGAGGTCGGTGATGTCGACGAAGTCGACCTCGATTCCCATCTTCCTCGGCAGTAGAGAGCCGAACAAGTTGAAGACTCCCATGTAGACCACGTCGGAGACGATGACGTGATCGCCGGGGTTGAGGATTGTGAAGAATGCGCCGTGCAGCGCAGCCATCCCCGTGGTGAATACCGCGGCGGCCTCGCCGCCCTCGGCGCGGGCGAGCTTTTCCTGCAGACCGAGCTGGTTCGCGCCCGACTCGCGAGTGTAGATGAGTAGATCCGGGTCGTCCTCGGCAAGGACGGTCGGGTCCGCGGGAAGGCGGTAGGAGTTCGCCATGACGATCGGCGTGCGGATCGCGCCGGTCGTCTCGTCTGCCCGGTTGCCCCCGTGGACGGCCCAGGTGTCATTGGTCAGCGTGGTGTGGTCGTGCTTATCGGGACGAAGGGCGTGAGATGACGTGTGCTCGGTGCTCATAGCGGTCGGCTCCTGGGATCGAAGGGGGAACTGTCTTGCAGAGCGGCCGGCCTGCATCAACCGCCGCAGGTGCGGGTGGTTCCACGGATCGAGACGAACCGGCGGTCTCGGTGTAGCCGCCGGCACGCACCGGTTTCCAGTTTCCAGATCCGCACGTGTGATGGCAGGTGTTTCGGGCTTCAGCGCAAGGTGGGTTCATTCCATGCGCGGTGCTTCCCAGATTATTTGAAGGCGGAGCTTCGCCTCCACACCGGCGTTACCGTGAGGATCTAGCCATATTCAATGCGGAAACGGAATACATGGCACAAGCATCATGCGGAACACGGCGACCGCGCAAACGGAAACTCACGTGTGAACTGTGAACGGTTGCTGAATCCGAAACATGAATATGCGGGGAGGTATCGACGTGGCCACCAAAGTTGCAGATTACTTGCTGGTTCGGTTGCGCGAATGGGGCGTGCGAACCGTATTCGGGTACCCGGGTGACGGTATCAACGGGCTTATGGCGGCGTGGGGGCGTGCGAAGAACGAACCCCAGTTCGTGCAGGCTCGACATGAGGAGATGGCGGCTTTTCAAGCTGTCGGCTATGCGAAGTTCACCGGCCGTGCGGGCGTGTGCGTCGCGACCTCGGGGCCCGGTGGTGTCCATCTGCTTAACGGCCTGTACGACGCCAAACTCGATCATGTTCCGGTCGTGGCAATCGTCGGCCAAACGAACCGCAGCGCGATGGGCGGCTCGTATCAGCAAGAAATTGACATGCTGAATCTGTATAAGGACGTCGCGTGCGCGTATGTGAAGCAAGTGAACGTGCCGGAGCAGTTGCCAAACGTCCTCGATCGTGCGATACGGACGGCCGTCGGCCAGCGCACTGTCACCGCGGTCATCGTGCCGGCCGATGTACAGGAATTGCCGTACTCTCCGCCCACCCACGAATTCAAAATGGTGCCGTCCAGTCTGGGCATGGACACCGCAGCGATTGCCCCCGCGGACGATGCGGTCATGCGCGCGGCCGACGTACTGAATTCGGGTACAAGAGTGGCGATCTTGGTCGGGCAGGGCGCACGCAACGCGACGGCTGAAGTCACCCATGTGGCCGACACCCTTGGGGCGGGCGTAGCCAAAGCATTGTTGGGCAAAGACGTTTTGCCGGATGATCTGCCCTATGTGACTGGTGCTATCGGT
>DXIM01000171.1 GCA_019112895.1 Candidatus Stackebrandtia faecavium | reverse complement strand
TGATCCCGGCTGTCGTAACGACCCCCGGCCGTTTCGGATGCGCGAAATCATTATGGCCCGCGTCGGCGTAATTATGGGGTGACTGCGGAGGGAACTGGTTCGGGTCAGGAGGATACGAGTAAGTCATGGCTAACTTCTTTGCATGTGGACTGTGCCGACTTTATCTCAGCAGAGCAAAATCACGCCGATTCGGGCGGGGAGAACGCGGCATACGAACAGCCACACCATTCGACACGCATGGACATTTCCTCACCCCGTTCGATGGCCGCTCTATACCTACTGGCCAGTAAAAATAGCGACCACTCGAGCACGCGTCGGCATGCTCCTGCCATAAGGGAGAACAGTAGACTTCGGTTTCATAACGAATTCTTCACGAAGCGCCCAAAACCGGGGGCCAAGCGAGCACCAACATGCAAGTTGAAGTATCTTTACCGCTCGCAGGCAGAGATCAATCGACGATCATCGTTTGCATCCATGTGATAAACCGTTGTCATAAAAACACTCATAACGCATTTTTTGCGCTTCGTGCAACAGGGAAGGCACAACCATGGCTTACCAGCAGCCACCGCAACAGCAGCCGGGCGGCACGCCCCCGTCCAACTACATGGTCGGCTCGATCATCGCGATCTTCTGTTGCTGGCCGTTCGCGATCCCCGCGATCATCAACGCCGCGAAAGTTAACTCGGAATGGGCCGCTGGCAACGCCGCCGGTGCGCAATCCGCATCCGAATCCGCGAAGAAGTGGATGACGATCGCCTTCGTCCTCGGCGCCATCTATCTCGTCGTCGTGGTCATCTTGTCTTTTACGGGCGTCTTCACCGCATCAACTTCGGTCAACACCTACTAAGAGGCACCCGATGGCTCTTGTATCCCGCTGGCGCCAACGCTATCCGCTGTTGGAGCCAGCGGGACTTTTCGTGCTCGCGGTCAGCGTCGTGGCGTATGTCGGCATCAAGGATCCGAACGAAGCCGGCCACTATCCGACCTGCCCGTTCCTGGCCTTGACGGGCTACTACTGTCCCGGCTGCGGCAGCCTGCGCACGATCCACGCCGTGGCTCACCTCGACCTGTCCACGGCGATGCAGCTCAACCTCATGACACTGTTCGTCATGTTCCCCATCGCGATCTTCCACTATGTGCGGTGGACAACGGAGCGCTACCTGGGCCGGCCGATCCGCAAGAACATGGTGCGCCCGTTTTGGATCTGGGCACTGCTTGTCGGCCTGCTCGCCTTCTGGCTCCTGCGCAACCTGGAACCCTTCGCGTTCCTCGCGCCCTACGGGATCGCGCCCTGACCCGCACAGTCCCCGTGTCCACCGGCCCGTAGCTCATCCGCACGCGATGTATCGCGATTTACGCAATTAAACCCATGTTTCTAGTCATAGGCGCATGAATTAGGGCTAGCATCGTGGGGTGTCGCAACGTATGGGGAATTTGACGCTCGACACGCTCGATAATCTGCCGCTTCAATGCCGCAGCTGCGTGTTTTGGGAGCTTTCGACCGAATGCGGGTCGAGCGAAACCAGCTATTTTGGACAAGCGCTCGACAAAGAGGCCTGGCTATCGGCCACACTGCTCGACTGGGGCAGTTGCGGCCGCATCGCCTACGTTGACGAAAGACCCGCCGGATACGTCACCTACGCGAAATCGAAGTACGTCCCCCGCTGCAACGAGTTCCCCTCCGGCCCGCCCTCCGCAGACGCCGCCGTCCTCATGACCGTGAATGTCGAACCCGAATACGGCAAGTCCGGCCTCGGGCGCCTACTCGTCCAGGCCGCGGCCGCCGACCTGTCGCGGCGCGGCATACGCGCCATCGAAGCTTACGGCGATTCCCGAGGCGAACCCGGCGCCTGCATGGCACCGGCCGAATTCTTCCGCACCGTCGGTTTCAAGACGATCGCTGCACACCCGCACTACCCACGGCTGAGGCTCGACCTGCACACCCTGCCGGAATGGGAGACGGGCGTCGCGTCGCTCCAAAACGAGATCGATGCGTGGCTACACGCCATGGCGATCGCCGGCGCCAGCCGGGCCGGCTGACAACTTTCCGGCTAACAACGAAGAATGCGACGGGCTCGAAAGCCCGTCGCATACGTCTTGCCCTGTGAGTCCTAGCCGGCCGACTCGATCAGTTTCTTGATCTCGCCCTTCGGCTTCGCCCCCACAATGCTGCCTACGGGCTCCCCGCCCTTGAACAGCATGATCGTCGGAACGCTCAAAACCTTATAATTACGCGTCGTCTCGGGGTTGGCGTCGATGTCGACCTTGACTACGGACACCTGGTCAGCCATTTCGGTGGCCAGCTCGTCCAATACCGGCGACACCTTGCGGCACGGCAAGCACCAGTCGGCCCAGAAGTCGACCAGCACAGGGCCGTCGGCTTCGAGTACGTCAGCGCTGAACGTGGTGTCCGTGACGGCTTTCGTGGCTGTCATGTTCTTCAAATCCTTTGTTTGTGTCGGTTGAGTCTTGCGCCTAATCGTTGAGACCGGCGATGTAGCGTTCTGCGTCAAGTGCGGCCGTGCAACCGGTGCCGGCCGCCGTGACCGCCTGCTGGTACGTGTGGTCGACCAAGTCACCCGCGGCGAAAACGCCCGGCACGTTCGTGCGGGTGCTCGGCGCATCCACCTTCACGTACCCTTCCCCGTCCGTTTCCACCTGGTCCGCGAACAAAGTGCTGCGGGGGTCATGACCGATCGCCACGAACACTCCGGTGGCGTCCAGCTCGCGGGTCTCGTTAGTGACGGTGTCGCGCAGGCGCACGCCCTTCACCGTGTCCTCGCCCAGGATTTCGTCGACGACTGCGTTCCATTCGACCGAGATCTTCGGGTTCGCCAACGCACGGTCGGCCATGATCTTGCTGGCCCGGAACTCGTCGCGACGGTGAATGATCGTGACCGAGTCGGCGAACTTCGTCAAAAACGTCGCCTCCTCCATGGCCGAGTCGCCGCCGCCGACGACCACGATGTTTTGGCCCTTGAAGAAGAACCCGTCGCAAGTCGCACAAGAAGAAACCCCGTGCCCCAAGAGTTTCTGTTCACCCGGGACGTTCAGCGGACGCCACGCCGAGCCTGTCGCCAAGATCACCGCGTGCGCGCTGTAGACGGTGTCGCCGACCCACACCTTCTTCACGGCGCCGCTGAAGTCGACGGACGTCACGTCATCGGTGATCATTTCGGCGCCGAAACGCTCCGCCTGTTTACGCATCGTGTCCATGAGGTCGGGCCCCATGATGCCGTCGGCGAAACCGGGATAATTCTCGACATCAGTGGTCGTCATCAACGCACCACCGGACTCCGCGCCCTCAATGACCAGCGGGTTCAGTTCCGCACGCGCGTTATACAGTGCTGCGGTGTACCCCGCGGGGCCGGAGCCAATGATTATTACGTTACGGATCTCGCTCACCTGACAGCTCCTTTAAAACTCACGTGCTTCATTCGCGTTAACGACATGGTACGGACGAGGCATTCCTGACTGAGACGACCGCCACCGCCGCCCGGACCTCGACGTGCACGCCAGGTGATTACAGACGCTCGCTCTTGAGTACGTCGGTCCCCGCATCGCCGCACGAAGCGCCGACGGCGACCGCGGCGACTGCATCGCCGTCCGCGCTCACGACAACGATCATGGCCGGTTCATTCTTGAAGCTGCCGAAGTCGACAGCCGAAACCTTCCCACCGACATCCCCGGCGACAGCGTCCAGGCACGACTGCCGTTGCGACGCATCCTGCAGCAGATCGTCGAGCGAAGAGTCGAGGCTCGACTTCTCGTCGGCATCGTGAACAGCAGCCGCCTCACCGAGCTCCCCGTCGCTGTAGTCGCGACCGGAGAAAGTCGTCGCCGCGCTTTGCGCATCCGACTCCGGAGCCTCGTTGATTCCCGGGTCCTGCTTTTTGGTGTCGTTCTGCGACCCCAACGGTTCCTGGGAATCGCTTTCAGCCGTGTCCGATTGGTTCTGCTGTGGCACGAAAAGCTGCTGGGCCGCGATACCGGCGCCAGCGAACACGAGGATCGCGGCGGCAGCCCCCATGGCGAACCGGCGTCGCCACCACGGCGTCTTCGCAGGCGGAGCGTGCGCGGGCGTGGTGTCCGGCGCGTTCAAATCGGGAAGATCGTCGAGGGCGCGGTCCAAGCGGTCCGCAACCGCGCTGGGCAGCGGTTCGTAACCGTCGGAAGCTTGCGCCAGCTGCGCACGCACGTCATCCTCGCCGAACGGCGAAGGAGATTGTGGCGGTTCCTCAGTCACCGCGGTCCTCCTTTCCACCCGGCGCTTGCGGCTCTTCGTCGCCGTTTCGGTTTCGTGGCATTACTTGTGAGACGTCGGACTTGGGCGGCTGGTTCCCTTGTTCCCTCAAAATGCTCGCCAACTGTGAGCGGGACCTCGAGGCGCGGCTTTTCACCGTGCCGACGGCGACCTCCATGATCTCGGCGACCTCGGAAACCGAATAGCCCAACATATCGATGTACACCAGCACGGCGCGCTGCTCCACGGGCAGTTGCGCCAACGCGGCGCGCACCGCCAGGACATCCGCCCGGTCCGTCGAAGCCGCCGGCGGATCCCACTCTTCGGCCAACGGCACGGTCGGGCGAGCCTGCTTCCGCCGCACCCGATCCAGGCACGCGTTCACCACGATCCTGTGCAGCCACGTTGTGACTGCCGAGTCGCCGCGGAACCGCGACGCGGCCCGGTACGCCTTGATCATGGCGTCCTGGAGGGCGTCTGCTGCTTCCTCCGGATCCGACAAGGTCCGTAGCGCTACCGCCCACAGGCGTTGCCGGTGGCGCCGGAACAGTTCGCCGAATGCCGCCTTGTCACCGCCCATGGCGTGGCGCTTGAGGAGGTCCGCATCGGAGATTTCAGACAGGTCAGACATGGCTTAACCGCGGAGGTCAGTGGGCGTAAACCGTGATGTCATTGATGATCCATTGGAACTTGCCGTCGTCGATCGGCGCCGGCTCCGTACACCAGATCAGCACATGCTGGGTTTCGGCGACGTCCGGGCTGGCGGTCAAGTTCAATGCCTGTTCGTCGTTGGCGATCGGCTCGGCGATGACGTCGAGCGTCTCGACATCGGGGTTCGATCCGATGTTTTCGTCGGCGGCGTACACCGCCACAGTGTTGCCCGCATGAGGCATATCCATCTGGATCTTCGCGACCTGTCTGGCCTCACCGAGGTCGAGCAGTATGCCCATACCGGTCCTGTATCCGCCCCAATTGGACTGGTAATACCACTGCGTGTTCCATTGGGTATCGGATTTACCGTCGACCAGGTGCGCGAGGTTTTGGGGTGCGCTGGTGTCGTTATCGGGGTCGATGATCTGTATAGTCTGATCGTCGAGTTTGAGCTCTTCGGGGGCGTTCTCCTGCTCGTTGGCGTCTTCGTTCTCGACGCCTTTTTCTTGGCTGGCCTCTTCATCTCCGCTGTCCGACGGGATCACGATGAGGGCGGCGATCAAACCGATCACAGCCAGACCCAGTAGCGCCCCGGCCCCCAACATCAGGCGTCGCGGCCCGGTCGGTCCTGCTTCCGCGGGTTCTTCGGGTTCCTCCCGGCTCGCGGCTGGCTGCTTCTCGGTGACCAGAGACAGTGCCCCATCGTCGGGCTCGGCGACGATGTCGCCCAGTTCCTCCGCCAGCTTCGCGGCCGTGGGCGGCGCCACGTCGGTCGCCAACAGGTTCTGCACGAGCGCATCCAGGTTCGCCGGAACATCGTCGCGGATCGCGGACGGCGCCAGCGGGTGCCCGGCGGAATCGGTGGGGGCGTCCGGAAGGCTCTCAGGACCAGGGACGATCCGGGGCCAGCCTCCCGTCAGCGAGTAGTACAGGGTTGCACCGAGCGCGCGCACATCGCCGACTTCGGTGGCGACGGTGTCGGAACGCGGGTCCGTCAGCACGACACGGTCGTCTGTAGACAAAAGCACGGCGCTGGGATGGATCCCGCCGTGCGCGGCGCCGGTCTCATGCACAGCCGCTACGGCGTCGGCGATGCACTGGATCAAGTCCACTGCGTGATCCGTGGGCAACGCCGTGGCTTCCACGGCTTCGCGCAACGACTGGCCGTCCACCCATTCGCGTACGACGTAGGCACAGTCGCCTTGGTCGACGGCGTCGTAAACGCCGACGATGTTCGGGTGATTCACACGGCTTGCCGCAACGGCCGCCGACAGCATTTCCTCTGCCGTCTCGCCCCCTGGGCTGCGCAGCACGACCGTCACGGGGCGGTTCAACAGAATGTCCATGCCGCGCCACACCTGGCGCGAATCCGTGTCGTCGTTGATATGCGCCGACAGGCTGTACCGATCGGCGAGCAAATCTCCCACCGCGGGCGTAACCACCCCAGCCACGTCATCCTCCATACGGTTGCCTACCACCACGACACCAAGCCGAATTCTTAATTGCTGCCACACCCAAACATCTGCGGGCTCGTTCGCTGTACGCACCGACCACCGGTTGCCACCCCGGTATAGCCACGCAGATTCAGACTAGTCCGATCCGTCGCCGAACGCTCGCCTAAGGCACGGCCCCAGCATTCGGACACACACGACAAAGACACGCTGTGTCGCAATCATGCTATCGACCGAATTTCGCGCGCACAAGACGAGTCATTTCGGTTATCTCGGACACTCTCAACACGTATGCGGCGGCGAAATATACCGCTACCAGCACCGCTCCGCTGATCGCCATGACTCCGATCAGCATTCCCTTCGAATCGAACGCTCCGGGAAGCACCCCGAGCACACCCCATGTGGCCAAAAGCGCCACGCCACCGGCTATCGCCTGACGCACCCACGTCGAGGCGATCGCCTTCATACCCAATGGCCCGATCTTCTTGCGCAGGAAAACCGTCGACAATCCGATCGACACCAAGTACGAGAGTCCGTTGCCGACCATCAGTCCGGCGACGACGTGTTCCGGCGCCAACAATGCCAACGAACCCAGCGATACACCGACGCGCACGAGCGCGACGGGGATGTTGATCAAGGCGACGGTCTTGCCGTCGGTCATCGCGTAGAACGCAAAGATCTGCAGTTGACTGACGGCGAACGGAATCAGTGACAAGCCCGCCATCGCCAGGATGAGGCCCGTGGCTTTCGCGTTGTCGAGGTCGAACTGGCCCCAGTTGAACAGCAGAACCGACAGGTGGGTCCCCAAGATGACGTAGGCGACCGCAATCGGCACCAATACCACTGTCGATAGTCGGGTGCCGGCTGAAAGGTTCTGAGCCACATCGCCCAGACGCCCTTCCGCAGCCGCCTTAGACAACCGCGGCATCAGCGCGGTGATGATCGATACCGCGACGATCCCGTGCGCCATCATCATCACCAGGTAGGCGTTGTTGTAGTTGAGCGCACCCGGGGTGGCGACACCTTCGGTCCGGTTAGCGAAAGCAATGTTGGCGACCTTCACCAACACCATGAGCGAGCCCGTGTTCAACGCGACGTAAAAGATGATCCAGCCACCGAGCCGGCCGATCTCGCCAAGCTTCAACGCGGCGAAATCGAAACGCCAACGCCACCGGAAACCGACCTTGCGCACCGACGGCCACAGCGCCAATGACTGGGTCAAGATTCCGGCCATCGTCCCCAGGCCCAGAAGAAGAATCATCGGCGTCGTCAACGCGTCGCCGCTGGTGATCGCGTCGGCATCGGGGCGCGAAGTGTAGAGGACGTAGAAGAGGACCCCGACGCCAATCACGACGACGTTGTTGAGGATCGGCGCCCACATCGGCGCCGCGAAATGCTCCCGGGTGTTCAAGACCGCCTGCAGTAGCGCGCACAGGCCGTAGAAGAACACCGCCGGAAGCATGAAATACGACAGGTTCGTGACGAGCTCATGGTTTTTCGAAGTGGCCAAACGCGTCAACAATGGGGCCGCCGCCACGAGACATACCGTTGCCGCTCCCAAAAGCAAGACGCACAGCGTCAACAGCCGGTGTGTGAAGGCCTCGCCGCCATCGGCGTCGTCGGTGCGCGCCCGCACGATCAACGGGATCAGCACGCTGGTAAGGATTCCGCCGAGCACCAGCTCGTACAGCATCTGTGGGAAGTACTGCGCTGTGGTGTACGAGTTCCCCAGCATTGTGGAACCCAAGGCCGCGCTGATCACCAGGGTCCGGCCGAAACCGGTAATCCGCGAGACCAAAGAACCGGCCGCCATTACTGCGCCATGCCGCGCCAGGCCTTTGGTGGACGCTTTCGTATCGGTCACACCGATGCCTTCCTATAAGCTCTTCGATCGATGTCAGACCGTATCGGAAATCAAATCGGCGTCCCCGCGGTGGCCGACGCCTTGGGAAAGATCTTCGTGGCCGCCGGCCACGAACTGCACTTGGTGGGCGGCTCAGTCCGCGACGCCGTCATGCGCCGCGACAGTCAAGACCTCGACTTCGCAACGAGTGCCCACCCCGACCAGACCCTCGATGTGCTGTCGACGCACGCATCGACCACGTGGACCACCGGAGCCGACTTCGGCACCATCGGCGCGATGTTTCGTGGACAACGCGTCGAAGTGACGACGTTCCGCGCCGACACTTACGACCGTGTCAGCCGGAACCCGATCGTGCGCTACGGCGACAACCTCGTCGACGACCTGCGCCGCCGGGACTTCACCGTCAATGCCATGGCCGTTTCGCTACCGGACCACCAGTTCAGCGACCCTTTCGACGGTATCGCCGACCTGGCTCAACAGACAATCCGCACGCCGTCGAGCCCCGAAGAATCGTTCGCCGACGACCCGCTACGAATGCTGAGGGCCGCGCGGTTCACGGCGCAACTCGGGTTCCAGGTGGCGCCCGATGTCAAAAAAGCCATGACCGACATGGCCGCGGATCTCGATCGAATCTCCGCCGAACGCGTCCGGGACGAATTCGTCAAACTAATGCGCGGCACCGACCCCGTCTTCGGGTTGCGACTACTCGTCGACACCGGGTTGGCGGAACAGTTCCTGCCCGAACTGCCCGCGCTGAAGATGGCGATCGACGAGCACGCGCAACATAAAGACGTTTACGAACACACATTGACTGTGGTCCGCAATGCGATGAGCCTCGAAACCGATGGGCCCGACGCCGTGTTGCGTATCGCCGCTTTGCTCCACGACATTGGTAAACCCGCGACGAAAGGCCAAGGGCCGCAAGGCCGCGTCACGTTCCACCACCACGAGGTTGTGGGTGCGCGGATGGCGAAGAAACGTCTCAAAGCCCTGCGTTTTCCGAAGGACGACACTGCGCGAATCGTGCACTTGATAGCGCTGCATCTGCGCTTCTACGGCTACGGCCGCGGGGAATGGACCGATTCCGCGGTGCGCCGCTACGTCAGCGATGCCGGCGAGGAACTGCCCCGGCTGCACCTACTCGTGCGTTCCGATTGCACCACTCGCAATAAACGCAAAGCCGCCCGGCTGGCCGCCGATTACGACGCTTTGGAAGCGCGAATTGAGCGTATTGCGGAAGAAGAAGACCTTGCCCGAGTCCGGCCCGATCTCAATGGCAACGACATTATGGAACTGCTGCGGATTCCCGCAGGACCGCTCGTCGGTAAAGCGTGGAAACATTTGAAAGAGAAGCGACTCGAATTGGGTCCACTGTCGCGCGAAGACGCCGAGACCGAACTTCTCGAGTGGGCACGCGAAAACGGTATCGAGGTGCCGCAGGACGATTGACCGCGTGTCACGGCGCATAGAAACATCCGGCCGGTCCGGTAGCGTGCGCGATAGTCGTTGTCGCAACCTATGCGGCTCAACATATTGGAGGTTTAATGCTGGATCGCCCCAGGTCGCCTTGGCCATACGATTTCCTTCCGAAAGTCGGCGAATTCAAAGTCGATTCGACCGACGTGCGCGACGGCGAAATGCTCGACTCGGCGCACACGGCGGCCGGCGAAAACGTCTCGCCCCAGCTTTCCTGGTCGGGTTTTCCCGACGAGACCCGAAGCTTCGCCGTCACCTGCTTCGACCCGGACGCCCCGACGGGCAGCGGCTGGTGGCACTGGATGGTGCTGAACCTTCCGCGTTCGACGACGTCGCTGCCGCGCGGCGCCGGCGACCCCCAGAATCCGCAGCTGCCCGCTGGCGCCGTGAGCCTGCGTAACGACGCGGGAGGCCGAGGCTTCGGCGGTGCCGCCCCGCCCCCGGGCGACCACCTGCACCGTTACGCGTTCGCGGTGCACGCGCTCGACATCGAAACCGTCGACATCGACCCGGATGCTTCGAACGCGGTCGGAAGCTTCAACCTGACGTTCCACACGATCGCGCGGGCCGTCGTCACGCCCGTTTACCAGGAAAAATAGCGTTCGCGATACAAACCGGCCCGGGTCATCCACCCCGGGCCGGTTGTGTTTACAGCTGCTCCCGCAACCGGCTGCCCAATGTGGGTGCTTGTTCGGGTTCAGGCTCTGGTTCGGCGAGCTCGATCGTGTCGTGGCCCTGCTGCCAACGAATCGCGATGATCGAGCACAGGGCACCCGCCACGGTGCCGAGCATCGCGCCCGGCATCGCCATGTCGGGGGAGATCAGATCGGCCTCGAAAGCGACCAGCACACCGACCGAAGACAGCACAGTGAACGCGATAATGGACCAGCCGAAAGCGAAACTGCGGCTCGATGCCGACACGATCTTGCCGGCCGCGACCCTGTTCCAGCCTTGCTCCCGGCGGCGTCGCAACACATAACCGAGGCCCATGAGGGCGCCCATAGCCGCCACGATCGCGACCGCGTACAGGCCGACGGCAACACGCACGCCACTGAAATCGGTGCCGTAGACGTAGTCGCCGCTTTCCGTAATGAGGAAGTAAACGTCCCTGTCGATCGCGACAGCCTGAAGGGTGTCCTCTTTCGCGATCCGGCTGTCGTGCTGGATGTTGACGTTGAGGAAGCCGTTGACGAATTGACGCTCGGCTTCCTGGTCTTCCGGGACGACCGCGACGGTTATGTCCTCCTGGGTCTCTCCTTCTTTCGTGGATTCCCTGACCGATGTCACGACCGCGGTCACGTTCAGGATGCAATCGCCGCCGGGGCTTCCGCGTTCGCATTCGGTCACGAACAGCGGACGGGTCATCGCGGTCGCGTCCTGCACGACCTTGGAACCGATGATTCCGGCCGATGCGGTGAGCAGAACAATGGCGACCACGGTGAACGCCAGGTGAAAGAAATTGAGGAAACTGAGGGAGTTCTTGCTTGTGTCTGAGGAGGGCATATTGTTCACTTCGCTCGGTTAATTTCCTTTGCCGGCTCGGCTTAGCCGCAACGCGCTAGACCGCTCGTCGCCTGTACGAACAGCAACGGCGTCAACCGATGGGGAGCTGCTGCACCGAACATCAACCGGTGAGGGGAGTCTGGCATTGATGACACGACATCATCCGATCGGGCGGGTACGAGCCTACGTCACGGTCACCGCCGGTGTACATGAGTATGAGCCGTGACGCGCAATTACGACACGTTGGTCTTCCAGCGCATCAACGCACGGTAATGACGATTGCGCACAGTGAGCAGTGAAACGCCGATGAGGGCCCCCAGCAACGATCCCAGCATCACGCCCGACTTGGCGTGATCGAGGAACGACTCCTGCTGGTATGACAGTTCGCTGATCAGAAGCGAGACGGTGAAACCTATGCTCGCCAGCAGCGACAACGCAACGATGTCGATCCATTCCAGGCTCGGGTCTATCCGCGCGCGGGAAATCTTCGTGGTGAGCCAAGCTCCGCCACAGATTCCGACGAGTTTGCCGAGCACGAGCCCGCAGATGATGCCGACCGCTATCGAGTCGCCGAGGGTCTGGCCGAAGCCGTCGAAATGCACGCCGGCGGACATGAACGCAAACACCGGCAGCATGAGCCCCATGGTCCAGGGCCGCAGCAGATGCTCGACGCGATGGCTGGGGTCGAGCTGTTCGCCCGGACGCGTTTTCGTCCGCATGCACAACCCCATCGCAACCCCCGCGATCGTGGCGTGGATCCCGCACGCATGTACCGCGAACCAGATCGCCGCGGCCAGCGGCGGATAGCTGAGCCACCGCAGCACCGGCTTATCGTCCAGGAATGTGCTGGTCTGCAGGAACCAGAACACGCCGACCAACGCCGCTGCCGTCACGAGCCACCAGATCGCGACGCCGGTGGTGTAGAAGGTCGCGATGACGAGTACCGCAACCAGGTCGTCGGCCACCGCCAAGGTCAGCAGGAACGTGCGTAGAGCGGGCGGCATGTGTTTACCGAAGATTGCCAGTACTGCGACCGCGAACGCCACATCTGTGGCCATCGGTATACCCCAGCCGTGAAGCTTCGCCGGGTCCGCAAAGTTGATAGCCGCGAATATGACGGCTGGGGTCACCGCGCCCGATACGGCGGACACGAGCGGCACAACCGCGGTGCGCGGGTCCCGTAGGGAACCGGTGACGAACTCTTGTTTGAGCTCATTACCGACGACGAAGAAGAAAAACGCCAATAGGCCGTCTGCCGCCCACGTCTGCAATGACAGATTCAGGTTGAGCGCCTCGGGGCCCAGTGTCAATCCGCGGAGACTCTCATAACCAGCGCCGAAGCCACTGTTGGCCCAGATCAGCGCGACGACGCTGACGATCAGCAACAGGCATCCGCCGACGATGTCTTTGCGTAGCGAATCCGCGATCGCCGTCAAGCGTTGCCTGCTCATGCCGCACCGGTCACGGTGGTTACGGGAGTGTGTATGACGTCCTTCGCAGGGGCGGATGAATATCTAATGTAGACCTACCTTGGCAAGGGGTTATTCGAGACCGCCGACCAGACTTCCCGGCACACCGCGGTGCAGTGTACGCCAACCAGACTGCAGTCGAACACGACGAATGCGCTCAGGATGGGAATGACCACAACCGGTCCGCGATACCGGCGCAGGGCGAGAGGTCGCGTGGCTGTTCGCCCGGCGAGCGGATTGCCGGCCGCTCGACGCGGGCGATTCGCCCCCAACGAGCGGATGGTCCGACGGCGACGCTGGCCGCCACGACGAGCGGGATCCGGACGATACCCGCACCACCGTTACCCACGCATCGCCTCGTTCCGGCCGTCCCGCCCGGACGACCGCGGTGTCGCACAAGTCGCCATTCGATACGCAAAGCTGTGACACGAGAACTCCGCCTCGAATCACGCAACAAAAAACCCATCTCCAGTGGAGATGGGTTTACCTGCCTGAATGGCGCGCCTGTAGGGATTCGAACCCCAAACCTTCTGATCCGTAGTCAGATGCTCTATCCGTTGAGCTACAGGCGCCCGCCGCTTTCAGCGACTACGCAATGCTACCGATACCGATTTTCGCGACGCAACCGGGTATCCGCATCACCAGCACGCAGGTCAGATGTCCTGGAGGATCAAGTCAATGAACTCGCGATAAGCGTTGCGGAAATCCATCGCTTGCGAGCAGCGCCAAATCGCCAACTCAGCCTGTGGCACTTGAGAATTCATCCCGAAATACTCGGCGTATTCCCGACGGCGTGGCACGGACGGGAAGTAGTAGCCGTTGTTCGCGAACCACGCCACATATGCGCGGTACATCGCCTCCGACAACAGATCCGCCCGACGCCACGGATCGCCGTCCCGCACAAGCTCGTCGGCGACATCGTCCCGGTCGGTCTTCACCGAGACACCGGAACGTTCCGCCAGTGCGTACGGAAATTCGCTGAGTGTCCCGCGCGCGGCGGTGCCGGCCCCGTCTTCGTCGGACAACAAAATGCCGTACGCGAAGCCCGCGATCTCGGTCAAAGGCAGCTGCCGGGACTCGGGCCAGCCGTCGCCGGTCGTCGCGGCCTTCAACATTTGGTCGAAATCCGCCTGAGTCACATGCTCCGCCTGGCTCGGTGCCCCATCCGGTACGTGACCTTCGTCCCACACGCACGTCAGACCGAACTCCCGCGCGGACCCGATTCCGGACAGGTAAGCGCCGTGCGCATACGCGAACGACAACTGCCCCCGGGTCTCCGCATCGGGGACCACGTCAGCAGCAAGATCCAAAACAGGTGTGGGAAGCGACATAGCTCCAAGTGTCTCCGCTCATTGGCCGTATCGTCCAGTCAGGCGGCCGTGTCAAACTCGACAACGTGAAAGTCACTGGGGTTTCCATTCCGAAACAGCCGTTCAAGGAGAACGAAGACTGGCTGGGCAGCGGAAACAATCTCGTTGTCGTCCTAGACGGCTGTGGGGTTCCCGACGGTGTCGAAACGGAGATTGAGCGCCCGTGTCGGCACGGCCTGAGCTGGTTCGTGAACACTCTAGGCACAGCGCTGTTGCGGGGAGCCGGCGACGCGGTCACCCCTTTGGATGACGCGCTGGCGACCGCGATAGCCGAAACGGCCTCAGCTCATCAAGGCAACTGCGACCTGACCCATCCGCATTCCCCTGCGGCGACGGCCGTCGTGCTGCGTGCAAGCCGAGGCGCGATCGAGTACCTCGTACTGGCGGACGCGACGTTGCTCATCGACGACGGCACCGGCGACCCGATCGTCGTCACGGACGATCGCCTCGACCGTCTCACTCTCCCGGAATACGACGACAGCCCCCGCGGCAGCGCCCGGAGGCTCAAGATCGCCCGCGAACGCGTCGACACGATCGCGGCGCGGCGGAACAAGCCCGACGGCTATCCGATCGCCGTATCGGATCCGCAGGCCGCGTACCAGGCGATGACGGGACACATCAAGACCGAACGCGTGCGCAGGGCGGCGCTGGCCAGCAACGGCGCCACCAGGCTCGTGGACCGCTTCGCTCAGATGAGCTGGAGACAGCTGCTGGACCTGGCCCAAGAGAAAGGACCCGACGCGGTCATCTCCCGAACCCGAGACGTCGAGCGTTCGGACCTGGAGGCCACGGTCTGGCCACGGGAACGGATCCACGATGACGCGACATTGGCGTACTGCTCGTTCTAGGAGATCCGCCTAGGAGGTCTGCGTCCGCACATCGTTGATGACGCGGTATCCGTCGTCGGGCGCGTCCGCCGGGACCTTCACGGCGACGAGGACGTGCATCGGTTCGTCCCAGTTGAACGTCGGCTCGAAGAACCTGCTCAGCTGGATCGAAAGGCTGCCGTTGTCCTGATAGATCTTCGCGGTCTTGGTCGACTCGTCGATTTCCTGGACCTCGGCATCGTCGGGCCATGACGGACCGATCCGTTCCCGTTCGTCCCCACCGCATCCTTCGGCGCACGGTCGCAACGAGATCTCCACGCCCATGTCGCTTTCCGGGTTGTTGCACGTGGCTTCGAGCTCGTTCAGGTCACACGTGGAGCCTTCCGGGACTTTGAACGCAAACGGCCATCCCGCCGGAGTGATCGGCCTACCGGTTTCCGCGTCGAAGGTGGCGTTCCCCATGACCATCACCGGCTCGATTTCGCCGTCCCACCGCGGTTCTTCGGTACCCGGACTCGGCTGCGCTTCCTTCTGCGAGTCGAAGTCGTCAGAGCCTGCGCTCGGACTGTCGCTGGCACTGTTTACTGTGTCTTCTTCCATCCCGGAAATGACGAGGAACCCACCGGTCACCAGGATCAGCACCGACAACACGACCACGGTCGGTATGAGCCATGCGGGTCTGCTGCTCTTCGTGCGGGAGGCGTACGACGTCATGGGCGAGGCGGGCGCCACCGGGGATCCGAGCGGTGGGACCGAAGGAACTGTCGGGATGCCGTGCGGGTTGGTGTGGTAGCCGACGATCGGTATATGACCCGTGTTTTGGCCGGTCGCGGTCGGCAACGGGCCGGACGAGGGCCCCATGGCGAGCATGCGTTCCATGAGTCGTTCGACACCGCGATAACCGGACTGTTGCAGGGTCACCACGTACGGTTCTTCACCGTGCAACTCGGACGCGAGGATCGGAGAGTCGGCCGGCCCCCGCGTCGCGTGAGCCCAGGACACGGTGTCGGACAGGAGGGCGCGACGTGCAGGATCTTTCGCGGATGTTTTGCCGAGCGTGAGGATTTCGATCGCGCGGCCTTCTTCGTCGATGCCTTCGTAGATCTCGTAGGCGCCGTCGACACGTGCTGTCGACACGTCGGTGAATGGCCCGAGCGTGCGCCCCATCGACTTGTCTCCTGTTGTTTAGCGGTTGTGACTAACTGTGCAGCGCACTGTTTTACGGCAAGAAGATGCACGGTTTTGCGCATTGCCAGTATGCCGCGGGCATGCCGAGTTCCGCCAGGCGCCCAGCGGAGGGGTTATTTCGGCTTCACGGTAGCCAATAGGTACAAGCTTAATCGATGGCGCGACCACCGCATATGTCAGCGCGGGCCCTATACGAGTTCCTTGCGCACGATGTTTTGTTCGCGGCCCGGCCCGACGCCCACGACGCTGACTTGAGCCCCGCACAGTTCCTCTAGGCGTTCGACATATTTACGTGCGTTTTTCGGAAGATCGTCGAAGGTGCGGCAGCCCGAGATGTCCTGTGACCACC
This sequence comes from Candidatus Stackebrandtia faecavium, assembly GCA_019112895.1. GTDB lineage: Bacteria > Actinomycetota > Actinomycetes > Mycobacteriales > Micromonosporaceae > Stackebrandtia > Stackebrandtia faecavium. The sequence goes on along the minus strand of DXIM01000171.1, from coordinate 1,851 downwards.
CGTCGAGGTATTCGTAACGCGGGATCGCATGGTGAAGCCCGGTCTGCGTCATCGGCATCTCGTCGCACGGTTCCCCGTCGATGTCGTAACCGACACAGATCGGGACGCGGTCGAGCTTGGACAACACATCCGCTTTGGTGAGGAAGAGGTCGGTGATTCCGTTCACCCTGACGGAGTAGCGGCCGATAACCGCGTCAAACCATCCGCAACGACGTTGGCGGCCGGTCGTGACGCCGTATTCGCCGCCATTCTTGAGCAGGTGTTCGCCGTACTCGTCGAACAGTTCGGTGGGGAACGGGCCCGAACCGACGCGGGTCGTGTAGGCCTTGATGATCCCGATCACCGAATCGATCCGCGTCGGGGCGATACCGGATCCCATGCACGCGCCGCCGGTGGTGGGGTTGGACGATGTGACGAAGGGGTACGTGCCGTGGTCCACGTCCAGCATCGTCGCCTGGGCGCCTTCGAGAAGCACCTTCGCGCCGCGGTTCAACGCGTTATTCAATTCCAGGCAAGTGTCTACGATGTACGGCTCGAGTCGCCGACCGTATTCGAGGTATTCATCGACGACGGCGTCAGCATCAATCGCCTTACGGTTGTAGACCTTGACCAACACCTGGTTCTTTTCGCGCAACACCAGCTGCAGCTTCTTCTCGAGGATCTTCGGGTCCAGCAGATCCTGTAGTCGGATACCGGTGCGCCCGACCTTGTCACCGTAGGCGGGACCGATGCCGCGCCCGGTGGTGCCGATACGCGACGACCCCAGGTACCTCTCCACTACACGGTCGAGCGCGCGATGGTGCGGCATGACCAGATGCGCGTCTGCGGAGACCATGAGCTTCGACACGTCGACACCGCGCGCCGCCAGGCCGTCGATCTCGCTGATCAGGAACTTGGGGTCGACAACGACACCGTTGCCGATGACAGGGGTGCAGCCTGGGGTCAGCACTCCCACGGGGGTGAGATGGATCGCAAATTTCTCCCCATCGGGGGTGACCACCGTGTGTCCCGCGTTATTGCCGCCCTGATATCGCACGACGTAGTCCATCTCGCCGCCGAGCAGGTCTGCAGCTTTCCCTTTGCCTTCGTCGCCCCACTGTGCCCCGACAACCACGATTGCTGGCATGATCCTTCACCACTTCCGGCGAGCATTACCCGATTATCTGCAAGATCACCCCGTTATCGCGGGTCATACTGCGAAGTAACGGGCCGACATTGAGTCAGGGTACGGGCAAGGTCGACACCAGGTCAGTGAGGCCCAAAAACGCGTGGCGCGCAAACTTGAGTCGGGTTAACTCAAGTCCGACTTGACAATGACGACTCCTCCGACGCAAGATTGAGCCAATGCCGCTCAACTTGCGGCCGAGACTTCGACAAACGGCATCCACTCATATAGGGGGACCACGAAATGGCACGTGCGGTCGGTATCGACCTTGGGACGACTAACTCTTGCGTCAGCGTATTGGAAGGTGGCGAACCCACCGTCATCACGAACGCGGAAGGCGCACGCACGACACCGTCGATCGTCGCATTCGCTAAGAACGGTGAGGTCCTGGTCGGTGAGGTCGCCAAACGGCAGGCCGTCACCAACACCGACCGCACCATCCGGTCGGTCAAGCGTCACATGGGCACTGACTGGACCGTCGGCATCGACGGCAAGGACTACACGGCGCAGGAAATCAGCGCCCGCACACTCATGAAGCTCAAGCGCGACGCCGAGTCGTACCTGGGCGAAGACATCACCGACGCGGTCATCACCGTTCCGGCTTACTTCAGCGACTCCGAACGCACCGCGACGAAAGAAGCGGGCGAAATCGCCGGCTTCAACGTCCTGCGCATCATCAACGAGCC
>DXIM01000170.1 GCA_019112895.1 Candidatus Stackebrandtia faecavium | reverse complement strand
CAGTGGTATCTGCATCTGTTCGATAGCAGCCAGCCCGATTTCAACTGGGACCACCCGGACGTACGGGCCGAATTCGACGACATCCTGCGTTTCTGGTTGGATCGCGGCGTCGACGGATTCCGAATCGACGTCGCCCACGGGCTGATGAAGGAAGCGGGCCTGCCGGACATCCACGCCTCCGTGGCTATGGCCGAATCCGGCAACACTCGCGTGCCGTTTTTCGATGTCGACGCCGTCCACGAGATCTATCGAGACTGGCGCAAAATCTTGGACTCCTACGACGGAGACCGGATGGCCGTCGCGGAGGCGTGGGTGGGTTCACCGCAACGCAGAGCCAACTATGTGCGGCACGACGAACTGCATCAAGCGTTCAACTTCGACCTGCTGATGGCGGAGTTCGACGCCGCGGACTACCGACGTGTCATCGACGCCGAAATCGCCATGGCCGGCAGCATCGGTGCGTCTGCGACGTGGGTGCTGTCGAACCACGATCGGTACCGCCCCGTCACCCGGTTCGGCGACGGCCAGCTCGGTCTCGCGCGTGCCCGGGCCGCAGGTCTCCTGATGCTCGCCCTGCCGGGTTCCGCCTACATCTACCAGGGCGAAGAGCTCGGCTTGCCGGAGGTGCTGGACCTTCCCGACGAGATGCGGCAGGACCCGACTTGGGAACGCAGCGGTCACACCGATAAAGGCCGCGACGGCTGCCGGGTCCCGATTCCGTGGACCACCGATGGGCCCTCGTTTGGTTTCGGAGACACCCAGGGTTGGCTACCGCAGCCGGCGGATTGGGGACGACGATCCGTTGCGGCGCAACGAGACGACCCGTCATCAACACTGCAGCTGTATCGCCGGGCCCTGGCCGAACGGAAGCGTCACCCGGCGACCGGCCTGACGTGGCTCGACGAACCCGACGCTGCACAGGTCCTCGCTTTCACCAACGGCAGCCTGCGCTGCGTCACGAACTTCTCCGATACGGCGATACCGCTGTCGGGCGAGGTACTGGTGTGCAGCGGCGAACACGTCGACGGTGTGCTCGCGCCGAACACGACCGCGTGGCTGACAAACCAGGACTGATCGTCACTCGCCGACCTGCCCGTCGAACAGTTCGCGCGTCGCGTCGGCATGCCCCGCATGCCGGGCGGTCTCATTGATGAGGTGGAGCAGCACCCAGCGCAGGTCCCGACCGTCACCGGCGCGGCATGGGGTCTCCAGCTGCGCCGCGCGGACGAAGCGATCCGTGGCGGTCGCCCGGTCCCGGTAGGCGGCGATCGCCTCCGCAATCGTCGGCTCGGGTCCCGGATCGAACTCGGTCCGGCTGTGGTGTGTGGCTTCGCCGCGCATCTCGCCGTCGATCCACCGCCACTCCACATGGGTCAGATGGTTCACGATCCCGATCAGGCTCAACAGTGCGTTGTTGGGGCGCCACCGCGCCGCCGCGTCATCGAGGCCGGAGGCCTTGCGCACCACCGCGCCGCGTAGGAAACGCAGCCAACGCAAATAGAGTTCGCGTTCGTCGGGATCGCCGGCCGGGAAATCGTGGTCTGTCATGTGAGCAACATAAAAGCGGCCGCCGACAAGGTCGAACGGCCGCCTTCAATCGGCATGTTCTAATGCGCGGTACTGGACAGTTGCGGCGTCCGAGAGTCAGGCTTCGCAGCCTGCGGCGTGCGGCGTCCCAGAAGAGCACCACCGAGGAACACTACGGCCATGTGGGCCGTCAACAGCGCGAACACGATGGTGCCGATCCACGGCAGCAAACTGAGCAGCAGTACCACGACGCGTCCGTCCCAGCCGAGGCCCCATGCCCGCGAACTCAATGGCGAGGCGGCCTTGTCGATGCGCGCCGCCAAGTCGTAGTGGTAGAGCATCAAGACGGCCAACAGCGCGAACACGAGCGCCGGCGGCACCTGCGAGGCGAGGCCACAGGCGATGATCAAACCGCATTCGACCGCGCGCATTCCGGCCGGTACCCACCAGTCCAGGTATCCGTCGTGCTTGCCGTGCGCGGTGAACACGAGGCTCAAAGACGCGACGCAGGCGACCGCGGCCGCCCAACTCGCGACGGCCGGAACAGTCACGATCACGAAGATCGAAGCGAGAATCAGTGCCAGGACCGGTCCCAGAACCAGCAACGCCGGCACCCGACCGTTGTCGATGTAGCGGCTGAGGAAGCCGTCATCGCGGTGCGTCGACACGTCCTTGCGCGCCAGGACCGCAACGCGTGCCGCCAGCGACCGCAGCGTGCGGCCAGCCAGCGTGTACGCGAACGCGACGAGCTGCCAGGTCAGCAGCGCCGCCAAGGCGACACGACCGTCGAATACGGCTGCGCACACACCCATGACTAGCCAGCGTTCCCCCACGGGGAACACGATGGTGCGCTTGAACCAGTACGCCGGGGAGCGTCGTTTCGCGGTGAACTGCGCCGACAGTTTGCCGAGCGTCTTACCGACACGGACCACCACCGAGCCGCTCTTCGCGTCCGAAACGGAACCGCTGGGCGCGAAACGGTCTTCGGCGACCGACAGCGGCTGCACGGTGATTCGCAGCGTCGCCGCGTCCTGCAAGGTGCCGTACCAGGTGTCGGTCATGTGCCGCACGGTCTGCACGGTGATCGCCGTGATTGCCAGCGGCCACGCCCACGTCAAACCCATGCTGGCGGCGCCCCACGCCAGTCCGCCATACATCAGGTATTCCTTGCTGCGGTCGGCGATCATGTCGAGCCAGCCGCCGAAGGCGGAGAAATGGTGCCTGTAGCGGGCGAGTTGACCGTCGACGCAGTCGAGCACGAAACTGCCATACATCAACACCGCGCCGGCGATGAGAGCCGGCCGGGTCGCGGTCGCGAAGAGCCCGGCGGCGCCGAGCGCCAACAGGATCGACACCCACGTGACCGCGACGGGCGTGAGTTTCAGTTTCGCGCACCACCGGACCAGGTGACGCGAGTAGGAGCTGATGCAGTACGTCGCAAAAAGGTCGTCGTCCTTCTTCACGCACAGATCGAGTCGGACGGCGTCCTCGTCGACCGCGGTAATCGCCTGCAGGAGGCGCTGTGCGGTCGCGTTGCCCGCAACGCGTCCATACTGGATGCCCGGCACCTCGTATGCCGTGAGCTTTGTGCCGCGGCGCGCCAACGCCAGCAACGTCAACGTGAGGGAGTCCGCTGACGACGCAAAGTCGGCGACGCCTTCGGCAGCGAGATCGTGCAGGGCCTGGCACAGGTCGTCGAGGTACGGGGCCGAGATCTTGATGAGTCCGCTTGCCATCGCGTTCGCGTCGGTCACCCGGTGGTATCCGGTGCCGACCGACACGATCATGCCGCGTTCGCGACGCAACGGCGGATCGAGCGGGCGGGACGCGTCGTAGTCGCTCACCAGGGCGCCGCAGCGCTGAGTCGGGTCCGACAGGACGGCCGATACCGCAGTGTCGGCGAGCATCGCGTCGGCGCACGCCAACAGCAGCGGGCCGTCATGATGGGCCGCGATTCCGGTCAATAGGCGCAGGTCCTCGCGGACACCGGACGAGTCGACGATCGTGACGTTGCCGGGAATCGCGGAACGGTACCGGGCACGCGTGATGACGGTTATATCGGTGACGTTGTGCGCCGCGAACTGCCGGACGAGTCGTTCGACAACGGTTTCTGTACCTGCTCGCGCCTCAGCCCCCGATGTTGTGGCTAGCAGGATTGCACGCATCAGACCGGCACCTTCTCGTCCTCTACCGCTTGGTACGCGGCCAGCGCGTCTTCGACTGTTCCGTCTACGACCAGCTGTCCCGCGTTCAGATACATTCCTCGGCTGCAGAAGCGCGTGAGGTCCTTTTCGCTGTGCGACACCAGAACCAGCGTGCGTCCTTCTTTGAGAAGCCGACGTATCGTCTTATAGCACTTCTGTTTGAAGCGTTTATCACCGACCGCCAACGCCTCATCCACGAGCAAGATCGGATGCTGCAGCTGCGAGATTACGGAGAACCCTAGCCGGACCTTCATCCCGGACGAGAAATGACGCACCGGGGTGTCGATGTGGTCCTCGACTCCCGCGAACTCGACGATCTCGTCGAACTTCGCGTTGAGCTCCTCCTTGCTCATGCCGTGCAGGGAGGCGACGAGGTTGACGTTTTCGCGGCCGGTCAGGTCGCCGGAAAAACCCGCCGACAACGCGATCAGCGGAGCGATGTTGCCGCGTCGCACGACATAGCCCTCGTCGGGGATGTAGACGCCCGTCAACAGGCGCAGCAGGGTCGATTTGCCGGTCCCATTGGAGCCGATGATCCCGACGGCTTCACCGGGTTTGATCGAGAAGTTGACGTGTCGCAGCGGCCAGAACTCGGGCTGGTTTTGGGCCTGCCGTTTACCGCGATGAATAAACAACTCTCGCAGGCTGCCAGTGCGCTTACGTCCTTTGGAAAATCGCACGCCCAGGTCGTGGGCCTCAATGATCGGTTGCTCAGTCATCGCCTAAGGATCGTTTCGTAATGGGGAATGAACGTCGACTCTACGTGCCGAGGAAACAGCATCCCATGGCACGCGGTGCGCGGGCACATGCGCTTGGGCTTCAATGCTACCCGCGCGGACAGAACCGTTGTTGCGCGTGAAGTCGGCAACATAACGGGTTTGGTAGTCTCAGCCGTCCGTTTTCGTGCGGTGAAGGAGAACCGTGGAGCGCGTAACCCGACAGCAGGTGCTTTCCACTTATAAAGAGCGTGACGCCTGGTGGACAGTATTCCTCGTGGACCCTCTCGCGGGTCGGCTCCTGTGGTTGATCTCGGCGTGGCCGTGGATCACGCCGAACGTGTTGACGTTCACGGCGTTCGCGCTCGGCCTCGGCGCTGCCGCGGCGTTCGCGATGGTGAGCTGGCCGTGGTTGATCCTCGGCGCCGTGTTGTTCCATCTCAGCTTCACGCTGGACTGTATGGACGGGAAGCTCGCCCGGGTGCGCGGCAATGGTTCCCTGTTCGGCAGCTGGCTGGACTACATCTTCGACCGTCTTCGGGTGCTGATCTGCACGATCGCCCTGTTCGGCGCTCAGGCGGCCGCGACCGGCAACCAGATCTATCTGTACTGCGGCATCGGCGTTGTCTTCTGCGACATGTTCCGTTACCTCAACGCATTGTTCCTGAAGGAGAACCGGCGCGGGATGCGCGAGGCGTTGGCGAGCTCGACGGGATCCTCGCTCGACGACGTGCAACTGCAGGACGAGGCTCAGCTGGTGTTGAGCGACGACGAGGCTCGCGACAAGGACACGACCGTCGTGGATGCGCAACAGTCGTTCAAGCAGCGCTTCGGATGGTTTACCAAGTTCCGGGACTTCCTTGTGCGTCACCGGGTCCGTTCGCACGTGTTCTCCGGGATCGAGTTCCAGATGGCGGTGTTCATCGTGGCGCCACTGACCGGCCTCATTTTCGGTGTGACGGTCGGGGCCATCGCGCTGCTTCTGTTGGTGGAGGCCGCTGTCACGTATAAGCAGTACCTTTCGGCCCGGGACGTGCACCGGCAGTTGTCGACATGACGAAAACGGTCGCCGCGGTCTTGGCGGGAGGCACGGGCACCCGGCTTGGCGCGCAGCTTCCGAAACAGTTGCTCACGCTCGACGGTAAGGAAATACTCGCCCATTCCTTGGACGCGTTCGAGGCATGCGCCGCCGTCGACGAGGTTTTCGTCTTTATGACCGCCGGTTATGTCGACGCCGCTAAGGAAATCACGAAACGTTACGGCTACCGCAAGGTCGTGTCCGTGTCGGTCGGCGGAGCTTCTCGGGACGCCTCCACGCGTGCCGCGTTGGCAGCTTTGGGCGAATACGGCTCGGACACGCGCGTCCTGATCCACGACGCGGTGCGGCCGCTGATACGGCCGCAGACGATCGCTGCATGCGCGGAGGCCTTGCAGAAGTTCGACGCCGCAACGGTCGCGGTCGAATCGACCGACACCGTCGTATCGGTCGAGGAAACGGCGGACGGCCAGGTCATTGACGCGATCCCCGACCGTGCGAAACTACGCCGGTGCCAAACGCCGCAGGCGTTTCGCCTGGGCGTCCTGTCGCGAGCGCATCATTTGGCGCTGGCGGACCCGGGTTTCACACCGACCGATGACTGTGGTGTCGTGCGTAAATACTTGCCGCACCTCCCGATCGGCCTGGTGCCGGGCGACGAACATAACCTTAAGATCACTCGGTTCGAGGATTTGAAACTTGCGCAATGGTTGCTCCACCAAAAGGACTTAAACAACGATGAGTCATCTGCTGCGCCGCCTTCTGGACACAGTCGTCCCGAATGGACTCGCGGTGGCCGCGTTCGCCGCTGCGGCGGTTCTTACGACCCCATGGCCCGCTTACGTTCTCGTTGCCATCACCTTCGGCTTCGGGCTGTATCACTACGGGCGAGACGGCCTCGGGCAATATCGGGTGGGCCGCGTCCTAGCGCTGGGTGCGCTGCTGCTGGCTCAAGTCAAGACACAACCGGATGGCATCGTGCCGGTTGGTCTCGCCGTCACGTTGTTGTGCGGGATCATCGCTTTCGAGCCGCTGCTGCAGGTCGCGTTGTCGACACGGGTGCTGCAGACCGCGAACCTGCCGCAACATCGCGGCGAACATTGGCTCAACCCGCGCAACGTTTATGCGGTCGTATCGGTCATGTCCGTGGCCGTATGGCTCACGGTCGTCACGCAGGTCACGGCCTGGCCGGTGGCGGGCGTCTGCGCGCTCGCGGCCTGCGCGGGGGCTTTCGCCACTGTCGCTTCCTGGCGCGCGCGGCGCCGGCAAGCGCATGCCGCCGACGCCGAGGTGTTCGATGCCGTCAATGCGCACGCTCCGAAGTTCGCGATCCATTTCGCGGCCCCGAGCGGTTGCGAATACCAGTTGCTGATGTGGCTCGACTATTTCGATGCCCTCGGCGATCCGTACGTGATCATCCTGCGCGACGCCGAATTCCTGCCGAAGATTGCGGCAGCCACGGACACGCCGATTGTGGTGGCACCGTCGATCACGCAGCTCGAGTCGTTGCTGATCGACAGCATCAAAGCGGTCTTCTACGTCAACAACAGCATGCAGAACACGCAGTGCGTGCGTTTCGCGGAGCTGACACACATCCAGCTCATGCACGGCGACAGCGATAAGCCGCCCAGTTACAACCCGATCAGCGCGATGTACGACCGTATTTTCGTCGCCGGGCAGGCCGGTGTCGATCGGTACCACAACCACGGGATCGACATTCCGACGTCGCGTTTTCGTATCGTCGGGCATCCCCAGGTGACGCGCGTACAGGTTTCCGAGGGCGGCCGCGACCCGGACCGTGCGCCGGTGGCGCTGTACGCGCCGACGTGGACGGGTCTGTCCTCGGACGCGAACTACTGTTCGCTGCCGTTGGCCGGCGACATCTGTGCTGCGCTGCTGGAACGCGGGGTCACGATGGTCGTGCGCCCGCACCCGTACACCCGGCGTAACCCGGCGGCGGCCAGGCAGCTGGATGCGCTCGAAAAACAGCTCGCTGCCGATACGGCCAAGACCGGGCGCAAACATTTGTACGGCAAGACGACGACGCAGCAGATGTCGCTGATCGACTGCATCAACGCCGCGGACGTCATGGTCACGGACGCGTCGGGGGCGGCTTCGGACTGGTTGTATTCGGAGAAGCCGTACGCGATCACCGATGTCTTGGGTTTGGGCGACAAGCTGGCGGACGAGCTCCCGTTGGCGAAGGGCGCCTATGTCATCGATTCCGATGGCCGAAACTTGGCGCAGGTGTGTGAACAGCTGTTGGAGACTGACCCGCTGGCGTCGGCGCGACTCAAAATCAAGACCTACTATCTTGGTGAGTTCTCGGCTGATGAGTACGTCGAGGTTTTCGCGGCAGCCGCCCGAGATTGCTATATATAGACCCCTCAATGACGCGGGGCCGACAGAAGTCCGATGCCATGCGGCACGAAGCGTAGAGCGGTGGTTGCGGTGGAAGTCGTTACGTTCGACAGATGTCGAAACGAGCGATAAAAAACAGCGGGTATTGTCGGATCTCGCTTCTTAATTGTTACGCGTCCGCCAATGGAGGTGGGCCCAGTTCAATCCGAAACAGGGAGAAATCTTGTCGAGTAAGCCCACCGTTTACGTGGGGATGAGTGCAGACCTCGTCCACCCCGGGCACATCAACATCCTGCACAAGGCCGCCGAACTGGGCGACGTCACCATCGGTTTGTTGACCGACGGCGCAATCGCCAGCTATAAGCGTCTGCCGCATATGACATATGACCAGCGTAAGGCTGTGGTCGAAAACATCAAGGGCGTCACTTCGGTTATCCCGCAAGAGACCCTCGACTACGTCGAAAACCTCGAAAAGGTCAAGCCAGACTTCGTCGTCCACGGAGACGACTGGAAGACCGGCGTCCAGGCCCAGACCCGTCAGCGCGTCATCGAGGCGCTCGAAGGCTGGGGCGGCAAGCTCGTCGAAGTCGCCTACACCGAGGGCATTTCGTCCACCAAGCTCAACGAATCGGTCAAGGAAGTCGGCACGACCCCGGCCGTACGGCTTTCCCGTCTGCGTCGCCTGATCGAGAACAAGCCGGTCGTGCGCATCCTCGAGGCACACAGCGGCCTGACGGGTCTCATCATCGAAAGCACCAGCGCCGAACACGAAGGCCGCAAGATCGAGTTCGACGGCATGTGGTCGTCCTCGTTGACGGACTCGACCGCGCGCGGTAAGCCCGACATCGAGGCCGTGGACATCTCCTCTCGTCTGCAAACCATCAATGAGCTCTTCGAGGTCACCACGAAGCCCCTCATCTTCGATGGCGACACCGGCGGAAAACCGGAGCACTTCTCTTACACCGTGCGTTCGCTCGAACGCCTCGGCGTCTCGGCAGTGATCATTGAGGACAAGGAAGGTCTCAAGCGCAACTCGCTGTTCGGCACCGACGTGCAGCAGACGCAGTCGTCGATCGAGGACTTCGTGCACCGCATCCAGGTCGGCAAGCGCGCGCAGGTCACGAAGGACTTCATGATCATCGCCAGGATCGAAAGCCTGATCCTGGAACAGGGCATGGAGGACGCCGTGGAACGCGCCAAGGCCTACATCGAAGGCGGCGCGGACGGCATCATGATCCACTCGCGGCAGAAGCAGCCCGACGAGATCTTCGAATTCTGTGACCGCTTCGCCCAGTTCGAGAAGAAGGTGCCGCTGGTCGCCGTACCGACGAGCTACAACACCGTCACCGACTCGGAGCTGGCCGCCCGCGGCGTCAACGTCGTCATCTACGCCAACCACCTCATGCGTGCGGCGTATAAGTCGATGTCCGAGGTCGCGACGTCGATCCTCGAGAACAACCGTTCCGCCGAGGTCGACTCCCGCATCGCCAACATCAAGGACGCGCTGGCGATCATCCCGGAGAACGAATCATGAGTATCGACCCGAAGAAGTTCTGCGACCACCTCGGTTCGCTGGGGGTGAGCCTGTACACGGGCGTGCCCGACAGCCTGCTCAAGCAGCTCGGTAGCCACATCATGGCGAACCTGCCGCGCGAGCAGCACGTCATCACGGCGAACGAGGGCGCCGCGGTTGGCATGGCCATCGGGCACTACATGAGCACGAAAACTCCCGCGGTCGTGTACATGCAAAACTCCGGTTTCGGCAATGTCGTCAACCCGTTGCTGTCGCTCGCCGACAGCGACGTGTACGGCATCCCGATGCTCGTGGTGGTCGGCTGGCGCGGTCAGCCCGGCGTCAAGGACGAGCCGCAGCACGTCAAGCAGGGCAAGGTTCAACGCGAGCTCGTGGAAGCCCTCGAGGTGCCGTGGTCTGTGCTTCCGCACGACCAGGACGAGGCCGATAAGCTCGTTTCGGAGCTGATGGCCGAAGCCGTGGAGCGTAAGACCCCGGCCGTTCTGCTCGTCGAGAAGGGCACCTTCTCGGACGCGGAAAAGCTGCCGAAGGAAGAGTCCGCTTTGCCATCGCGTGAGGACGCGCTGGTGTCGCTCACCAAGGCTGTGGGCGACGATGCGGCGATCGTTTCGACGACCGGAATGCTCAGTCGGGAACTGTTCGAGTACCGCGCGAACAACGACCTCAATGGTGACCGTGACTTCTTGACCGTCGGTGGAATGGGGCACGCCAGTGCCATCGCCCTTGGTGTGGCGAAGCAGCAGCCGGAACGCGAAGTGTGGTGCTTCGACGGTGATGGTGCGCTCCTGATGCACATGGGTGGTTTGGCGGTCATCGCCGATCACGCACCCTCGACGTTCTTCCACGTCGTCTTCAACAACGGCGTGCACGACAGCGTCGGCGGCCAGCCGACCTCGATCGGCAAGGTCGATGTGCCGGCGGTCGCCAAGGCGATGGGTTACACCTACGCCACCGCGACCGAGGACCTCGATTCCATCGCCGGAGCGGTCGCGCAACTGCGTGAGCACGGCGGCCCAGCACTGCTGGAGCTGAAGGTCAAGCCAGGGAACCGGTCCGACATCGGACGCCCGACGCGCACACCCGCCGAAAGCAAGAACGCTTTCATGGGCGCGCTGTAAACATTTCTTGTCCGGCCAGGCGACGCCTCGAGCGTCGCCTGGCCGTCTTCACTGAATGATCTCGAAAGGCCAAGCAGATGTCCTTTAGTTCCGACCGCGACGTACGTTACGGCGACGACACGATTCTCGACGCGGGCGACGTCGTCACGCAGCTAGGTGCGCAGCGTGTCCTGCTGGTTTGCGGAAAGAACGCGTTCGGCGCGTCGGGCGCCGACCGGTGTCTACCCGGGTTGGAGAACGCAGCGCAGGTGCGCCGGTGGAGCGATTTTCGGGCTAATACGGATTCTGCCGACCTGATCAACGGCCTGCGGATCGTCGAGGAGTTCGCCCCCGACGTCGTGCTCGGCGTCGGTGGCGGCAGTGCCATGGACATGGCGAAGCTGCTGTGTGCGTTCCATACGATCACCGACGAGGAACGCCTGCACAAGGCGATCCGTGCGGGCGACTCGATCACGTCGCGGTCATTGAAGCTGGTGTTGTCGCCGACGACGTCCGGGTCGGGGAGCGAGGCGACGCGTTTCGCGGTCGTGTACATCGGCGAGAAGAAGTTTTCGATTGCGGGGCCAGCGATGCTGCCGGATACGGTCATCTTGGACCCGCTCTTGACGATTTCGGCGACCGCGTACCAGCGCGCGACATCGGGCATCGATGCGTTCGCCCAGGCGATCGAGAGTTTGTGGGCGTCGGGCGCCACCGATGAGAGCCGAGGCTACGCCAAGGATGCGATGACGCGCATCGTGAGTGCGCTGCCAAGGTTTGTGAACGAGCCGTCGGCGGAGTCTGCGGGGGACATGGCTGTGGGCAGTCACCTCGCCGGGCGGGCGATCGACATTTCCCGTACGACCGCGGCGCACGCGCTGTCGTACGGCTTCACGAAATCGTATGGCATCCCGCATGGGCACGCCGTGGCGTTGACCTTGGGCGCCTTCATCGAGGCGCATGTCGATGCTGAGCCGGACCGGCTTCAGGACAAGGTGTCGAAGGACGCTCACAGCGCCGCGATGTCGACCATCTTGACGACCCTGAATGCGTCCACCGGGGCGCAGGCGCGTGAGGCTTTCACTGGGCTGGCCGAATCGATCGGGCTGTCGCTGCGGTTGAGTGACGTGGGTGTGACGCGTGCGGAGCAGGCGGAGGACTTGGCGACCCGAGTGAATGTTGAACGCTTGGGCAATAATCCGGTTCGCTACACGGCAGCGGAATTGACTCAATTGGTCGCCCAGGGTTTGTAGAAACAAATGATCGATTGATTCTAAAGAATCGAATAATAGAGTTATAAATGTTTCTCAAGTGACCCAATGCGCCAGTTCGCTGCGTCGCGAAACCCGGTCGTGCGCGGCGGTGTTGCTATACCGTCCGAAGTGTGAAGGGGAAAACGGAATTCATACACGGTGTCGCTACTCGCCTGGGGATCGGCGTCTATGACGAAGGCTGGTTTCAACACCGACTGTCGCTATTCGAAGCAATAACGGTGCCATCGCTGATGGCGCAAACCTGTCAAGATTTCACTTGGCTACTCATCATCGACGAGAAAATGCCGCCGATGGCTCGGCAACGTCTCGACGAAATCATCCACAAGGTTCCTAACGCAAAGATCATTGCCATCGAGTTCAAATCGAAACTCAGGCAGGCGATCGCCACGTGGGCGAAGGAAGAAGCCGCGCGACGGGGCGTGGACTACGTCATGACCTCGCGGCTGGACGACGACGACGCAATGGTCGTCGGCGCCTACGAGCGCCTCCATCGGGAAGCGGAGGAGTTCTTCCAGACCAGCAAAGCCGATAAGGCCGTCTTCTCGTTCAACATCGGTTCCATGTGGGATCCGCAGTCGCGTCGCGGCTACACGCGCTACCACGACAGTCATTCGCTGAGCCTGTCGCTGCTGGAACCCGCGCAGACCTGCAGGAGCGTGCATTTCACCCAACACAAGGACATCAAGTGCAAGACCGCGCCGTCGGGTACCTACATCCGTGGGATCGATGGCGATGAGTTGTGGTGGCTTTACGCAGCGCATGCATTGGCCGACAGTGAAACGGGGGACGCGACACGTTTGGAGCGCATTCGCACGCACCGGTATGGTTACGAAGTCGATGACCAGATGCTGGCGCGATTTGGGCTGGACCCGGTAGCGGTGGGTCGGCTAACTGAACTGCCCAAACCGCAGCTTGCGAAGCCTGTCATGCGGCTTGCGATACGTGCCTTGGATATCGAGAAAGAGATCGAAAGTCTGCGGCGCGCCTTGCCTTCTGCCAGTGGCTGGAAGGCACGCAAAATGCGTAAACAGCTCGAGGCGCTGGAAACGAGTCGGGTGGACGCTGGAAGCGGGATTGTGGCTAGTGGTGTGGCACAGGGGTCCCGAAACAGGTCATAGGGAGACTATTTCCTATCAGGTCCCATTCAGGCTGCAGTGGTAGCGTCCTCCAAACGCTAATGCAAGGAGTGTCAGGTGAGCGTTGGATTCCTGATTACCAGTCCGTACCAGGTTTTCCATTACAAGCAGATCGCCGCACATCTCGACGATGTGACGGTGATCTGTGAAGCGCGTCAAAAAACCTTCGGGCTCAACGATGAACTCATCGCTGAGCACATGCCTGGACGGAACGTGGAATGGGTGTCAGAGGACCGTCTCAACGACCTCGACGGTCGATTTGACGTACTGGTTTGCCAGACGCCGATCCTGCCGCTGAAGTTCCTGCACAGCTCCCTCATCGTTGCCCAGCAGTACAGCCTTGCCAAGGAGCGCTACCAATACGGTCCTTGGCGCAGCCATGCCCACCTGAACTTGATGTATGGCCCGCGTTCGACCCGCATGGTCGAGGGCTTCTCGCGGGCGGCCGCTGTCGGTAATCCGATCCTGGATCCGTTGTGGCAGGGCGAACCTACCGATCGGCGGTCGTTCCGTGACGGCATCGCGCGCCCGAAGCTCATGTATGCACCCACGTATGGTTCGTTGTCGTCGCTTTCGGCGGTCCTGCCGCGGCTCACTGCGGTGGATGCCGACATCACCTTGAAGCTGCATCATGCCGAAGACGGCGTCGACGAATCGCAGCTGCCGGCTGGTTTCCGCGTCGTTTATTCGGACTCCGACCCGGCCGAGCAACTGCGCTATCACGACGGCGTCCTCAGCGACTACTCCGGCGCGGCGTTCGACGCCGCCTATGCGGGTCTGCCGGTCGTGTTGACGGAGGGCGGCGATGTCGACAGCGACGATTACGACCGTCTTTCCGACGAGGAGCGGGACTACAGTCTCGTCGCCCCGTTTGGTGAGTTGTGGCGTCCCGGGACCGATCTGCTCGATGCGTTCCGGGCCGCCGA